>CAYTUL010000125.1:0-9345 GCA_964441135.1 uncultured Desulfobacteraceae bacterium
CAGCATGAGTGGTGGTATCACAGGGACGGATGCGGGTCGTGGTTTACGATTCGGCGGGATACACTGACCAACCGTGAAATAGAAGGCCCGGAGGAGGTATGATACCGAGGCTCAAGGACCTTCCGACTCTGAGAATCGACCCTTTTATGGAACGGTCCCTGACCTACAGGGGCAGGCGCTACCACGGGCTGGCCGGGGATACCGTAGCCACGGCCCTTCATGGAAACGGCATCCGGATTTTTTCAAGGAGCCTCAAATATCACAGGCCCCGGGGTCTCTACAGCCTTGATGGAGAATGCAGTAATTGTCTTATGGAAATTGACGGTGTTCCCAATGTCCGGTCGGAAGTGACACCGTTGCAAGAGGGTATGATCGTGAAACCCCAGAACGTGGCCGGCACACCCGATCACGATTTCATGTCGTTCATTGACAAGCTGGACCGGGTTCTGCCCGCGGGTTTTTACTACCACTATTTTCACAGACCTTACAGACTATGGCCCTTCTTTCAAAACCGGCTCAGGAAGGCCGCCGGTCTGGGACGGCTCAGGCCCTCTTTTCGCATGAAAGGGCGGTTTGATGAAATATATCCATCGGCCGACGTATGTGTTATCGGAGCAGGGCCGGCAGGAATGCACGCGGCACTGGCAGCGGCGGATCAGGGTCTTCGCGTGATTCTTCTTGAAGCACGCCCCTGGCCGGGTGGATTCTTTGATTACCGTGCCGCGAATTATACCCCTGACACCCCACTCCACAAAAGGGCCCGGGACCTGACAGATGAGATTGGAGAAAGAGAAAACATCCGTTTTTTCCCCAATACAAAAATGATCGGGTTTTATGCTGACAATCTTATCACCGCCTTTCGGGTGGGCGGGGAATCCGATCCCTTTGACGAACGCTACATTGAACTCCGTGCTGAAAGTGTTGTCGTTGCCACGGGCTGTATTGAGCGGCCCATGATTTTTGACCATAACGAGAGGCCGGGGGTCATGCAGGTCAATTGTGCCCACAGGCTGGCCAGGACATACGGGCTGCTTCCGGGAAAAGAGGCCGTTTTCAGCATCGGGGATGACCTGGGGCTGGAAGCGGCTGTTGATCTTTCTGATCTGGGCCTGAACGTCCTGTGTGTATCGGATAGCCGGTTCGACGGCCAGGCGCCCTCCATGTTGGAAGGGCTTGAAAAAAGGAACATCCCCTTCCTCAGGGGCTGGGCGGTTTCGAAATCCCATGGAAACAGGACCCTGAAAAGGGTAACGCTCTGTACCATTGACGGTATGATTTCCAGGGATTTCACATGCGATGTCCTCGTCACCTCCGCCGGGTTAACCCCTGCGGCCGGCCCCCTTTTTCTTGCCAAGGTCCGGATGACCTATGACTATTTTACGAACTTTTTTCTTCCCGAGGCATACCCTCCGAAAGTTCACGCCGCGGGACGCTTATTAGGCCTTGTGGACAGCCATTCCATTGAAATGTCGGGTCGTGTGGCCGGTCTTTCCGCGGCCGTTGATTGCGGTGCGCCCGTTACGGATCTTCTCAAGGCCGCCCGCAGGGAACTGGAACAGCTCCCCGGTCCGGCACAGGGATCCAAACTGGTCCAGGCCCCGGGTTTCGGGCGAAAACGCTTCATCTGTTTTGATGAAGACGTGACCGTCAAAAATATCTACCAGGCCTGTGATATGGGATTCGACCACGTCGAGCTTGTAAAACGGTTTTCAACCGCCGGATTAGGCCCGGGCCAGGGCAATATCCCCGGCCACAACATGCCGATGATCGTCGCACAATATCTTCAGAAGGACGGGGATTCAGGCACGACAATTCTTCCTACCACGATCCGGCCACCCCTGATCCCGAGCTTTTTAGCGACCTATGCCGGTAAAGGTTCCGATCCCTTTAAACGAACTCCTTTGCACGAGACCATGGAAATAACCCCGGGCGCGGTTTTTAGGAGGACGGGATCTTGGAAACGGGTACGTTATTTTTCGAATGATTTCACATGCCGCAGCGAGATTGAAAACGTGCGTACGAATGTGGGCCTAATCGATGTGAGCACCCTTGGAAAATTCCGGATTTTCGGACCCGAGGCACTCAATGCCCTGCAGAGGGTCTATGTGGGCGACATGAGCCGTATCCCCGAAGGCAAGGTCAAATATTCCGCCATGTGCAATGAGGACGGGTGCCTCATGGACGACGGCGTGGTGGTCAAAAGGGGCGAAAATGACTATTACTTCACCTCCTCCACAAACCGCGCCGATTCCACCGTGGAGTGGATCCGGTATCACTCGCGACATGAACTATGGAATTTCAGTATGGTGAATCTGACGGATGCTTTCGGAGCCATAAATCTGGCAGGACCCAGGTCCCGTGATGTGCTCGGGATGATTATTGACGGGGATGTATCCAACGGATCCTTTCCCTACGGGGGATACCGGGAATTTACAATAAAGGGAGCCATTCACGCAAGGGCCATGAGGCTGGGGTTTGTGGGCGAACTTTCCTATGAGCTCCATGTTCCGGCATCCTATATAAGAACGGTCTGGGATCTGGTGTTGGAGGCGGGCGAATCCTTCCACATCATGCCCTTCGGACTCGAGGCCCAAAATGTCCTTCGTCTGGAAAAGGGCCATGTGATCATCGGCCAGGAAACGGAAATACGAACCACATTGCATGACCTGGGACTGGGATTTTTATGGCACCGGGAAAAGTCCCTCTACAAGACAGTCGGAGCTCCGGCCCTTCATTTCACGGAACATCAGGAGGGCCGGATGAAGCTGGTGGGATTCAAGATGGAAGATCCCTCCAGACCCCCGAAGGACGGATCCATCATCGTGGACACAAGAATCCGGGGCCATGTCTGCACGGCCCGCTACAGTCATACACTCGGTGAATCCATTGGACTGGCCCTCGTCCATTCCGACTTAGCGGTTACAGGGACCCGTCTGGAGATTTTTGAGGACAATATGGGGGAGGAGAGACTCTATGCCACGGTCGTGCCGACCCCTTTCTATGATCCCGAGGGGAAAAGGCTGAGGATGTGAGGCGAGTAAATGGAACCATTGAAAAGATACTCTCCCGTAAAATTACCGGGCGTTCCGGTCCGAACACGTAGGAGAAACGGATGGGAGGTGGTGCTTGAGTATGAAGGGGAGGGTACAGGTCCTTTCCTCATTGATCTGAGTCACATCGGTAAATGGGACGTAGAGGGGGAAGACCTCCCCTCCCTGCGGCCTGCCGGTCTCTCCATTCCGGGGGATTCCGCGCAGTGCCTGCTTACGGGAGATTTCCTTTTAAATCTAATAAAATGGAACTGGGCGACCATCTGGCATTTCTCGGAAGACATGCCGGAATTCGCGGACCAATATGCCTTTACCAATATTACGGAGGCCTACGCGCTTCTGGTACTAACAGGCAGAGAGGCTTTCTCCATCATGGAAAAACTCACCCCTCTGGATCTCCTTTCTCCTGAGAGGAAATCCCCCTTTCTCATCATGGGACCGGTGCTGCATATCAGGAGTCAGGTCGTTGTGCTCTCCAAAGAGGATGCCGGGTCCGCCGTCCTGATCGCCTGCCCGCGTGGATACGGGCAATCCATGGCGGATATGATACTCGATGCGGGGAGGGAATACGGCCTCAGGCCGGGTGGTGAAGGCCAATTTTCCCGTTTAAGGGAACTGTATTTTACATAATCGGAGAATACACCATGATTGAAAAAATTCCGTTCAAACTAAATGGAGCGCCCGTACAGGTGGTCACGGACGGGGACCGGATGCTCTTATGGGTCTTGCGTACGGACCTGGGGCTCACGGGGACAAAATACGGGTGTGGTGAAAGCTACTGCGGCGCCTGCACGGTTCTTGTAAATCGTGAGGCCGTTCGGTCCTGTCAGACGACCGTCAAAGAGGTTCAGGGTCAGGAGGTCCTGACCATCGAGGGCCTGGCTAAGAACGGCAAGCTGCATCCCCTGCAGAAGGCATTCATGGCCCATGATGCACTGCAATGCGGTTTTTGCACCTCGGGCATGATCATGAATGCCTACGCCCTGCTGCTGCAGAATCCCCGGCCCTCCGTGTCACAGATCATCGAGGGAATGGACGACAACCTGTGCCGGTGCGGCACCTACAAACGGATCATCCAGGCCGTGCAGGCGGCGGCCGAGGAGATAAGAGGGGTGGTATGACATGAAAGACGATCAATCCTTTGAACACAATGACAGGCAGAAAACCCGTCCTTTTCAGGTAAATCGCCGCGAGTTTCTCAAGATCACGGGCAGCGGCCTTTTTATCTTTTTCACATTAGGAGACACCCTCCTGCTCCGGGGGGAAGCCTCGGGCAGGGAGCCTATGCCCACAGATTTCAACGCCTTTCTGAGGATCGCCGGAGACGGACGGGTATCCTGCTATACGGGTAAAATCGAAATGGGGCAGGGCATCGTTACGTCTTTGGCCCAGATGCTGGCCGATGAACTGGATGTCTCCTTAGAGGCCGTGGACATGGTCATGGGGGATACGGATCTATGCCCCTGGGACATGGGGACATTCGGCTCCATGTCAACCCGTTTTATCGGACCGCCTCTTCGCGCCGCCGGGGCCGAGGCAAGGCGGATTCTTCTGGAATTGGCTTCGGAACATTTCAAGACACCGGTGCAACAACTGAAAGTTGAAAATGGTGTTATTTTTGATCAGAAAAATAAAAACAGACGGATCTCCTACGGCAGGCTTACGGGGGGCAAGAGGATCGAGCGGCATCTCAAGGAAAGGGTGGATTTGAAAAAGCCCGGTCAGTTCAAGATTATGAACAGGCCCGTGACTCGTCGGGACGCCCTGGAAAAGGTCACGGGAAGGGCCAAATATGCGGGAGACATTCAGGTCCCGGGCATGCTTTACGCCAAAATATTGAGACCCCCGGCCCACGACGCCAGGCTGGTGAGTGCCGATCTATCGGGAGCAAAACAGGTGGCAGGGGTTCGGGTCGTCAGGGAGGGTGATCTTATCGCTGTTTTACACGAACATCCGGACGTGGCGGAACTCGCTTTGTCCAGGATTAATGCAACCTTTGACAAACACCAGTCGGATATCGATGAAAAGACCATCTTTGACCATTTACTCAAGGTGGCGCCTGCGGGCCAGTCCCTTTCAGGAGCCGGGGATCTTCAGGAAGGAGAAAGGGCATCAACATCTCTCTTTGAGAAGACCTATTTAGACGGGTATGTGGCCCATGCGCCCATTGAGCCCCATACCGCGGTCGTGAAAATAGACGGCAATAGATGCACGGTCTGGCCCTCCTCCCAAACACCTTTCCGGGTCAAGGAGGAGGTGGCCGGGGCAGTCGGTTTGCCGGCAAACGATGTGCGGGTCATCTCCCCCTATGTGGGGGGCGGGTTCGGCGGCAAAACAAGCAATATCCAGGTGGTGGAAGCGGCCCGCTTAGCGAAATTGTGCGGGCGGCCCGTTCAGGTCGCCTGGAGCAGGGCGGAGGAATTTTTCTATGATACGTTCCGGCCGGCGGCCGTGGTAAAAATCAAGTCAGGTATTACGGATCAGGGCCGTATCAGCCTCTGGGATTATCATGTCTATTTTGCCGGTGAGAGAGGCGCCGAGCACTTTTACACCATACCGCGCCATAGAACCATGGTGTACGGATCAAGCTGGCGGGGCACACCGGGTTCTCATCCCTTTGCCACAGGGGCCTGGCGCGCACCGGCGAACAACACGAATACCTTCGCCAGGGAGTCTCAGATAGATATCATGGCCGCAGGCGCCGGCATGGACCCCCTGGCATTTCGAATGCAGCACCTGAAGGATGAGAAGATGCGGGGTGTGCTGAAGGCTGCTGCCGGGACCTTCGGATGGAAACCGGGAAAGGCACCCAGCGGCAGGGGTCGTGGAATCGCCTGCGGTATCGACGCAGGTACATACGTGGCCACGATTGCCGAGGTAGACGTTGATTCAGAGACGGGCGAGGTCAGGGTAAAGCGGGTCGTCTGTGCCCAGGACATGGGCCTGGCCATCAACCCGGAGGGTGCAAGAATTCAAATCGAAGGCTGCATTACCATGGGCCTTGGATATGCCCTGAGCGAGGACATTCATTTCAAGGGTGGAGAGATTTTTGATCTGAACTTTGATACCTACGAGATTCCCCGTTTTTCATGGTTGCCTGAGATCGAGACGGTCATTATTGAGAATAATAATGCCGATCCCCAGGGGGGCGGCGAACCGGCCATCATTACGATGGGCGGCGTGATTGCCAATGCCATTTATGATGCCGTGGGCGGGCGGGTTTTTCAGTTGCCCATGACGCCGGACCGGATAAAAAAAGCGATTGCCTCAATCCGGTAATGGTTCTCCTGCTCTGAACCCTGATATTCAGCCCTGAAGCCTGTACCTTTATTCCGACGTGTAGACCCAGTTATAATTGATAGGTTTCAAATGGGTGGACTCGGGCCGCGGGTGCAGGAACTCATCCAAAAGCCTGAGCCAGTTATAGGCCGGTTTGACCCTTCGGAGCTTCCCGTCTTCAGGAGGTTTGGAATACTGGGTATGATCATAGACGGCTTCGGAAATACCCACGTAGTAATCCATTGCCGGATAAAGGTAAGCGGCCTTGAAGGCCTCAACCTCCATCTCCTCCTTTGCGGCAAGGGCTATGATCTGATTATTGGTCAGTTGAATAAGAAAAAACTTGGAAACGCCTCGTTCACTGTATTTCACCATGGCGCGGGACTCGGAGCTGGATATGAAAATCGTCGTTATCGTCTCAAGCCTTCTCAATAGCTGAGCGGCTATGAGAGCGGCTGTCCGCCGGCCACCGGCGCTGTGATGGCATCCGTAAAATTCAAAAAGCTTGTTCTGAAGAATTCGTGCCTGCTCTTCCCCATTTTCATAGAGGTTATTCTGTATGTATCTGAGCCATTTTGCCAAGTCCTCGGCGGCGTCTGCAATCGGCCAGTCGATTTTGACATGGAAGTGGGTCAGGGCATACCTGTTCCTCTTCTTTATGGTCGGATCCTGCTGAATGAGCAGCGCGTAATCGATATTCAGCAGGTCGCTCACGAAATCCAGAAAAGCCGGCTGGTTAAAATATTTGAGATTATGATGGAACTTTTTATACAGGGATAAATTGGCCAGATATTCAATATTCTTTTTTATTACTTTATTTTCAGGAAAAAAACGTATATAGTTCCGGAGTTCCGGGTTAATGGACCCTTCACAGAAGATGACGATGAAGGTATTAAAGAATTCGGACTCCTTCTCCATTTTTTTTGATTTGGGCCTTAATTCGCTCTTGTCAACAAAACTGTACTCCACATTATTTTTCAGATAATTATAAAAGGAGTCGATGAGGGAGATCTTCATTAATCGCAATTCCAGGGCATCTCTCATTATTTCATAGAGCGATCGGCGCAGTTTTTCATAGTAATTCAGACGTTCCCTGTACAGCCACATTGGTTGTCAACCTAAATATATGTTGTAAAATTCAAAAACCCACTTCGTGGATAACCTATAAAGGATGAATCCAGCAAAGAAAATGAGGCGGGCGAAAGAGGCGTTATAACAAGGTAAAGGATACAAAAAGTTGATGTAAGTGTCAATAAAAAAAAGAAAAATCTGATTTAGGGTTTTAACTTGTGCTCATCCATAAACCATCGTTTTTGGATTCGCGCTATCAGCTATCAGCATTCAGCTATCAGCAAAAGATTATAAAAACAAAGATTTAACTGACTGCTGACCGCTAAGGGCTGAGAGTTCTATCCAGAAATTGGCTGTTTCTGGATGGAGACTAACTTAAGAGTCTAAAGTCCTTCGTCATGCCGGACCTGATCCGGCATCCAGAAACGATAAAGTGCTGGCATAATACTGGATTCCGGCTTTCGCCGGAATGACGGCAACCGTTTTGTGAATCTAATTATTTTAGTAGGTTATGAGAACTTTGACCTGTCCAGGTTAGAAGTACTTGTATTTATGGCGGGGTTTGTTGAGTTCAAGCATAGTTAGAGATAAGGAGATTGCCATATGAAGGGAAAGATCAGGAAAGCAGGGGTGATCGGCGCCGGGGTAATGGGTGCGACCATTGCGGCCCAATTAGCCAATGTGGGCATTGAGACGATTCTTCTGGATATCGTACTCCCTGAACCGACGGAAGAGGAGAGGAGGAGAGGCCTTTCCGGGGAGAGTAAGGAATTCCGGAATAAACTTGCGCAAAAGGGTGTGGAGACGGCGTTAAAGTCCAGGCCGGCATCATTTTATATCCCTGAAAACACGGACTTGATCACCGTTGGCAATCTGGAAGACGATTTACAGGAGTTAAAGAAAGCAGATCTGGTCATTGAGGCCGTGGTTGAAAGACTCGACATAAAGAGGAGCCTTTTTGAAAGGCTCGAGAGCGTTCTAAATCCCGAAACCATTATCGTCTCCAACACCTCCGGGATCTCGGCGAAGGCCATGTGCGAAGGGCGATCACCGGATTTTCGAAGGCATTTTGCCATTACCCACTTCTTTAATCCCCCCAGATACATGAAACTCCTCGAGATCGTCCCGGGTCCTGATACCCTTCCCGAAGTCATTGAAACCCTTGCCGAAACCTGCGAGCATGACATTGGAAAAGGCGTCGTATACGCGAAGGATACGCCCAACTTTATTGCCAACCGGATCGGCGTTTACACCATGTTTAATATCTTTCGTATCATGCAGGACTTGGGCCTGACGGTTGAAGCGGTCGACGCCCTTACCGGCTCCATCGTAGGAAATCCCAAGAGCGCCTCCTTCAGAACCGTGGATCTGGTGGGTCTCGATACCCTCATCCATGTGGCCAATAATGTATACGAAGGGGCCCCCGATGATGAAAAAAGGGAGACCTTCATCCTGCCTGAATTCATCAAGGAGATGGTCAAAAGGAATCTTCTCGGCGAGAAGTGCAAGCAGGGTTTCTACAAGAAGATCAAAGACGATAAAGGAAAGGCGGAGATCCTATCCTTAGACTATAATAGCCTGGAATACGGGCCCAGGGAGGATGTCCGGTTTGCCTCCCTTGAGGCCGCCGGGAATGTCGCCGGCACGGCCCAAAAGATTAAGACTCTTTTTTACGGCGAGGATATTGCCTCCCGGTTTACATTTCGGACCCAGACGGAGTCTCTAATCTATACGGCAAACAGGATTCCCGAAATCGCGGATGATATCGTGAATGTGGATAACGCCCTGAAATGGGGCTTTGGAAGGAAGATGGGGCCTTTTGAGGTGTGGGACAGCATCGGGCTCGGAAAGTCCGTAGCGAAGATGAGAGACGCGGGGTATGAGATCCCCGGATGGGTCCAGGAGATGCTGGATAGCGGGAAGGACTCCTTTTACAGGAAGGAGG
>CAYTUL010000126.1:0-9319 GCA_964441135.1 uncultured Desulfobacteraceae bacterium
ATGCTATTCCCTCTATGCCGCTAACATTGGCGATCTCATGGAAGTCGGTGACAACGCCGAGAACGCCCCTGGGAATAACGGCCCTGGCGTATTCCCCGGGACTGAGCATGGAGCTTTCCAGGTGGATGTGACCATCGATGAATCCGGGGGCAAGGTATCTTCCCTTTAGATCAATAACCTCTTTCGCGTTACGACAGGGACCTATTCCGGCAATTCTTTCCCCGTAAAGGGCGACATGGGTCTTTTCAACCTGGCCGCTAAAGGTATTGATCACATTGGCGTTCAATAGGAGCCGGTCTGCCGGGGACTCCCCCCGGACGGCCTTAAGAAATTCCGGTCTGTTCATGGCGCTGTCCAACCTCTTCGGACCTTAGCTTACCCCGCACCAGGGAGGCGAAAATGCCTCCGAAGCAGAGAACGGTAAAGATGATAAAGGCCGATTTTATCCCCTTCATGAAGGCCGGATAGACTTCCGGCGTGATCTGGGCCTTTCCGATAAAGAGTGTGAAAATGAGAGTCGCAATGCCCATACTGAACATCGAGCCGACCATCCGCATAGTCCCCAGGGAGCCGGAAGCTAATCCCAGAAATCGCCTGTCAACAGAGCTCATGACCGCATTGGTATTGGGAGAAGAGAAGAGGGCGAAGCCGAAGCCGAGGATGGCAAGGGCGGGGATAATAAAGGAATAACCGGAATTGGATCCCAAAAAGGTCAGCATAAACAAACCGGAAGTCGTAAACATCATACCCAGGGATGTGACGATTCGGGGTTCAATCCGGTCCGAGAGCCTGCCGGCGAAGGGCGAAAAAACGGCCTGAACAATGGGCTGGGCCATCAGTATCAGGCCCGCGTCCTGCGGGCTCAGGGCCTTGATGTTCTGAAGGTAAAGGCTTAAAAGAAAGGCGGACGCGCTCGTGGCGCTGTAACTGAGCAGGGCCGTTAGATTGGAAAAGGCGAAGACCCGGTTTTCCATGAAAAGACTCAGTTCAAAAACCGGGGATTCTACCCGGCCTTCCCAATGGATAAAAAAGCCTATCCCAATGATCCCGATAAGCATCAACCCGAATCCCTTGAGGGTGGGGAGCAGCGTTAGGCCGTATATCAGGGCGATAAGGCCGATCCCATAGATCAGGGAGCCGGCAAGGTCGAATCGTTCACCCTTAGCCTCGGCCCATTCCCCCTTTAGTTGGAAGGCAATGAGATAGATAATAAGCATACCCAGGGGGACATTCACCAGAAAGACCGATCGCCATGAGAGATGCTCCGTCAAAATGCCCCCGAGGAAAGGCCCGGCGGAAAGACCGAAATAGACGGCCGCCACGGTAATCCCCAGGGCACGTCCCCTCTCTCTGGGCGGAAACACGGAAACAATAATGGCCATGCTGGTTGCGAAGGCCATGGCGCTCCCGATTCCCTGGATCACCCGGAACAGGATGAGGATGTACCCGCCCGTTGACAGGCCGCAGATCAGGTTGCCAAGGGTGAAGACAACATAGCCCCAGAGAAGCATCTTTTTTCTCCCGTGGATGTCCGCAAACCTGCCGAAGGGCACGAGGCAGACCACGGAAGATAAGAGATAGGCCGTGGCCACCCAGCTCAGGAGGACGGCGTTCATTTTGAAAATCCTCCCGATGGTAGGAAGAGCTACATTGATGGAGGACATGAGAAAGGGGGTGGTAAAGGAGCTAATGGTGGCCAGTGTAAGAGCCGTTCGTTTGGTTAATTGATCGTTCATATTCATTCCTTAATGGATTCGGAAAATATAACCTCCGGGCCATATTGTCAAGCAGGACTAAAAACGGGAATCCGGCTTCACATTTCAACATAAATGTTATAACATTCTCTGTACAGAAGCTTAGGGAATGTGGACGCTGAATATTTCTTTATTACTTGGGATAAGGATTCAGAGGAGAAAAGGGATGGGTATGTTTAAAAAGAAGGTAAAGGTATCCAATAGCAGCGACCCGGGTCAATATTTTGAAGAAGAGTTCTGGGTAGACACCGGTGCACTCTACTCCTTTGTTCCCGAAGACTATCTGGAAAGGATAGGGGTGGAACCCTCCGTGAAGAGGAACCTGATTCTTGCGGATGGCAGGCAGGACACCCGGCTGCTCGGTTTCTGTGATTTTCAGATTGAAGGCCTGGAGGGTCGAATTCCCTGTCCCGTGATCTTTGGGCCAAAGGGTTCTCTCCTGCTGCTTGGGGCGACGGCCTTGGAGAATTTCGGAGTGGATGCCGATCCGATACAGAAAAAGTTGAAACCGATTCTGGCCATCATTGGCGGCTTCCTGGCATCCCAATAATGAGTAATGTCCTTTGTATGTTGTCCGTTGTCTGTTGTCACGGCTAAAAAGGCCGCTTTTTCAGCCCGCTGCGTTGAAAGGCAGTTCAAACAGCCTTGTTACAGTAAGGATTTAAACTACTTATGCAACGGACCACCAACCACAGACAACAGACACTACTCGACAATTGAAGGGGTTAAAAAATGACCCCGATGTTAAGATCTTGGGTTATATAGACCCCGAGTGAGAGGAGATATTCATGGCGACATTCCTGGTAGCCCACGGGGCGTGGTCGGGCGGCTGGTCCTGGAAGAAGATGAGGCCGCTCCTTCGCGACCTGGGACATGACCTGTTTACCCCGACATATACCGGCATCGGAGAACACGTGCATCTTGCCGGCCCGGAAGTCGGGTTAGAGACGCACATTGCCGACATTTTAGGGGTCCTCCGGTTCGAGGATTTAAAAAGAGTCTGCCTGATCGGTCATAGCTACGGCGGCATGGTGGCCACTGCCGTTGCCGACCGGGTTCCGGGGCTCCTGACGCGCCTCGTGTATCTTGACGCCTTCGTGCCCCGTGACGGGCAGTCCCTGTTCGATCTCCAGCCCGTTGAAATCCAGGCCGGAATGCGTGAGGCTGCCCGCACCGAAGGGGATGGCTGGAGGATTCCCCCGAATCCCATTCCCCCGGATACGAGCGAGGAGGACGTCGCCTGGGCCATGCCCCGGAGGGTGATGCAGCCGCTGAAGACCTTTGAGGAGCGTGCCTCCCTGACCGGTAACGTGGATCGTTTGCCCAAATCCTATATATACTGCACGCGACCCGCGGCCGGCGACATCTTCCAGCCCTTTGCTCGGCGGGCACAGAGCGAACCCGGCTGGGACTATTTCGAGATTGATGCGAGTCACAGTCCCCACATTTCGGCGCCTGAAGCGCTCGCCGACTTGCTGGATCATATTGCCTCGGGCGGGCCTTCCCTGTGACGGGAGAATAACAATTCTTGAAACATTCCGAAAATTCTGCCAGAATCCATACTGGCGGTTATTCATTGTTTTTAAGGACAGGTAAACAATTTTCCAATCCCTTTATTAATGATAAGGAGGATAAATGGACTCTAACTTTGAAACAGAACCCGAGGATCTCGTGGAGGAACTGGAAGAGGATTACGAGTCATATGAAATGGACGGGAGAAGGCCCCCTAAAAAACCCCGTAACGACCCCTTTTTCAGATGGCAATATATCATTGCAATCTGCCTGATAATTCTTATTCTGATTTTTTTCTACTTCAGGAGCGGAAAGAGTGTTCCGGATGAACAGATACGTTCCATGGCGTCCAGTATTGAAGAGCTGAAGAAAAGTATGAAAGATCTTAACGGCAGGCTAAGCCGGCTTCAGCAATCCCTATCCGAATTGGACAGGTCGAAGGGAAATGTTTCAAAACGCATGGATACGTTAAACAGCCGGGTTGACCGGATGGAAAAGAGCGTGTCTTCCATGTCCGGGACTCTTCGAGAATTGGGTGAAGTGAAAAAGAGCTCTGTTTCCGAGGTCAAAAACCGATCCTATGAAGTACGCCGTGGAGATACGCTATTCGGGATCGCCAAGAAACACAATATGACGGTAGAGAAACTACTCGGTCTGAACGGAATGAAAAAGGGTCAAAAAATCTACCCGGGCCAGAAATTAATAGTCGAGTAATGTGGGGCAAGATAACCTGAATACAGGGAAATTACTGTCTATCCCGGTCTGATATTTTAGATAATAGGCTCCTTTTTGACAGAGATGCCCGAACTGCATCTTTTCAAAATCCTGGATTCGACAGATCCGATCCCCTTTTTCCCTTTTTTAAAAGGGGGAGCCACCCCAGACCCTGCCCCGATCAAAAATGGTCTCCCTTTCTCGAGGATGATATTTCATGACGAATCGCACTGTTGCTATTATCGTAGCGGGGTTTTTTACTGTATTTGTCGCCTTTGCCGTTCGATATGCCTATGGACTTCTTCTTCCTGAGATGCTCACATCCCTTGCCATTTCCAAGACAGAAGCGGGTGTTATTTATTCATCCTATTTCATCACCTATACTATCTTCTCCCCTGTACTCGGTCTGCTTACCGACAGGACAGACGCAAGGAAGCTAATCACCATTTTTGTTACCATTCTGGGAATTGGCGCCTATCTTATGTCATTCTCTACCTCGGTCATCCGTGCCAGTCTTTTTTTTGCATTGGCGGGGATCGGGCACTCTGCTTGCTGGGTCCCGGTCGTGACTGTCGTTCTGAGGTGGGTCAGTGAGAGACGAAGGGGTATGGCCCTTGCCATCGTCGACCTGGGCAGCGCCTCGGGCATCGCGGTGTGGAGCATCCTGATCCCTCTCATCATGGATTCCTATGGCTGGAGAACGGTCTGGATGAGTCTGGGTCTGTCCACCTTCTTTGTGGCGGGGATCAATTTCTTTGCCATAAGGAGCCATCCACCGGACGATTCGGAACCGGAGGGAATAAGGTCGGGGACAAATACGCGGATACCGGTCAGAGAGGCCTACAAGGAGATTTTCCGGGACGCCAAATTCTATCTCATAGGCCTTTCTTACCTGCTCCTCAGTTTTTCCATCCTCATCCCTTTTACATTCCTCGCCACCTACGCAACCAGGGATCTGATGATATCTTATAAATCCGCCACGGGACTCGTGGCCCTAATCGCGGTAATGGGGGCCTTCGGCAAGCTGGTCCTGGGCTACATCTCGGATAAGACAGGAAGGGTTCGGGTGATGATGCTCTGCGGGGTCCTCACGGCAGCCGGAGGTCTTGGCTTGGCGTCCACCCGCGGATTTTTCGAGCTGATCCTGTTCACGATAGTCTTCGGTATCGGCTATGGGACCATCTGGCCCGTTTATGCCGCTTCTTCCCGCGACTTTTTCTCCAAGGATTATGCCGGGAGTGTGGTGGGTCTGTGGACCATATTTCACGGCATAGGTTCTATACTTTCTCCCATCATTGCCGGTTGGACCATAGACATCACAGGAAGCTATACCTGGGCGTTTATGCTTGTCATGATAAGCTCCACCATATCCCTGCTGTTGCTGTTACCGATTCACAGGACAACCGTGTAAGCACCACTTATCCCCGAGGGACAGAAATAGCGGTCTCTTTCGAATAGGCTTACACTTGTTTCATTTGATATCAATTTACACATGAGGAGATAAGATTATGGAAAAACCGTCTGATTGGAAGAATTACGAGGATTTCTCTGCGGGCATCGACACCAACCGGCTCCCTTCCACAGATGCCTTTAAGGGAAAGGAATTTCAAGTCACGCTCAAGTCCGGCACGACAATAGAGCTTGCCTTTCGGGCGGCTGATCGGGTCGGCTGGTCAAGTGACGGGGAAACGGGGGAGGATTGGTGTGAAGTCATTCACGTGGCGAAGGATGTCTACTTTGTGGATATGACCTTTAAATCAAGACCCCGCGAAAGCCTGTCGCTCATTATGAAACCGAATACGCGTCGTGTCCTTTCGGTCCGGTCTATTGTCCGTGAAGAGAAGGTGGAAGGAGAGCCTCTGGTCCTGCAGGATTTTCAACCGGGCGTGTTGGGAGAGGAGGACATTTCCCCGGAAGGTCCGGAACCCGCTCCGACCCGGGACCTCATCGGTCTCAGGGCCTTTTACACGTACAGCCCAAATCACCTTTACGAACATATCTATCTAAGCTCCGAGCGTTATAGCTGGCAGTGCCTGATCGGTGAACAGCGCGGGCATGGCGACACGGATCTGGCTACGACCTATAAGTTTGACAGGAACCAGTATGTCTTTACCTTTCGGGAATTCATCATACCGGTTGCGTCGGTGTTTTTTTATAACTGGGATGACATGAGGTCGACAGGCAAGTTTCTGGGCGTGACCGGTGACGGAAAAATAGAAAATAATCCCGCCGGGGCCTTCATAAAAAAGGCATCCATGACCTTTTATGAA
The DNA here is from genome assembly GCA_964441135.1 of uncultured Desulfobacteraceae bacterium. Classification (GTDB taxonomy): domain Bacteria; phylum Desulfobacterota; class DSM-4660; order Desulfatiglandales; family HGW-15; genus CAYTUL01. The sequence continues at coordinate 6,251 of CAYTUL010000126.1, forward strand.
AAGGCGTGGGAGCCGGTCTGAGGTTTATTCCGCTAAAAACCTTTACACCTTCCTATTTATGATTAATTTAATTAAAAAAGGCGTAATAACGAGGAGGAGGGAGGTGAGTGGATTTCGACGGCAAGCTGACATTGAGTTTTTTGTTGATCATCTTCATTCTTATGGGACCTACGGCTTTAGGCATTGCAGAGAGCGTAAACCAGTACCAGGGGGAAAGGTACGGGTCCTATGAGGTGGTTACTGAGACCTTCAGGATCGTAACGGCCTATAACGTGGGGGATCCGGGGCAGAATCACGGCGATCCGTGTATCGGCGCCAGCGGAGAAAATATATGTCATGCCTTGAACGAGGGAAAAAAGTTATGTGCGGCCAACTTCGTTCCTTTAGGTTCATTGCTCCACATAGATAAATTCGGAGTATGCCGGGTCTCGGATCGAATGAATCGGCGTTACAGGAACAGGGTGGATATTGCAATGAAATTGAATGAGCGGAGCAAGGCGAAAAAATTCGGGAAGAAGACATTGAGAGTAAAAATATTGAAGGAAGTATCTAATTCAAAAAAGATCAAACCCATATTGGACCCTTGAGGAGGGGATGTTTATTTCAGGAGCCCTCTTTCCTCCAGATTCTTTGCGATATCGTCCATGTCAAGTTCATTAAGCTTTTCCCTTGCCTGAAGTCCCGTTTCCACGTCCCACCCACGCAGCCTATAATACTCATCCTTTAATTTCTCGAACCCTTCTCTTTGAAGAACCGCGCCTTTCTTGGATATCTGTTTGCCGTCTTCACCGGGGGCGATGCATTCGGGATCAAAGAAGAGCCCTTTTAAGGGTTCATGATAAAAATAGTCCAAAATACTGTCTCCCTCTCTTCCTCCCCAGCCTTGAACGGCGAGGATTGCCCTCTGTAGATTAAAGATCCTTTCCCCCGTCCTGATCAGCACCTCCTCGTTCAGATCCCTGCCCGTCACCGCGGAGACGATCCGGCTTTCCAATGTGGAGAATCCCATTTCTTTATCAAAGTGTTGAACCTGGTAGATCGGCCACGCCAGATCGCAAAGAATAAGACTCTCCTTGATATAACCGAAATCCTGAATCCTTTTGGCAGCTAAGGCCTTGCCGGTATTATTGGAAAAATCGATCGCCTCACGGCTGCCCCAGAATTGTTCAGCGATGTTCATGAGCATATCGGTGGAGAGGAACGCGTCCCTCCAACCTTCCACCCAGTTGACCCATCTTATAATGGGCAGGGAGGTGGCGTGAAGCATTTGTATGGGTCTTCTGGGTTCGGTGGCATAGATTAATGCATTGGTCGGCATGAACCGGGGGTCATAATCCTGGGTTTCGTTGGATGGGGTACTGACCCAGGAACTGAGGAACTTTCGGGACCCGTTCCCGATATGCTCGGCGGCCCTGGATATGCCCATGGACAGGATATCGCCGAAATCTTCCTTGAAGGATAATTTTCGCACGAGTGTCCGGATAAACTCGGAGCTACCCATCTTGGAGAGGGGCAGCCCGGTCCCTTCATCGGTCAGGATGCCTGCTTCATGACACTGGTCGAGCCATCCGATCATAGGCGATAGTACGGCGGTATCCAGTCCATATTGGTCGCAAAGTCTTCCGGCCAGCATGTTGACCTCTTCGCCGGCGCCGTCTTCATTGTATTTCATGGAAGGTCCCAGATACACGGATGAGGATTGGCAAAAATACTTGTATTTATTCCCGTCTTCATGCTCGTATTCCCGGCGGTCACAACCGCTGATGCACCCATAGCAGGAGGTAAGCCGTGTCTTGCCGAGGACAACGTGCAGATAATTTTCGTAATTCTGTGTCCGTAACTGATAGACCTTTTCAGCCAAGGCCTTGAGCCTGTCCGGGTCGGCGGCCTTCGGCCGCTTTTTCACCTCCACATTCACGACGACGGCCTTCAGCATTTTGGACCCCAGGACACTTCCGAATCCGCTGGAGCCGGAGGCGTTCCCCGTGGCTAACAGGGTTGCAAAGGAGACACGGTTTTCCCCGGCAGGGCCGATGCCGAGCACCCTCGCTTCCCGGCCCAGCTCTTCCCTGAGGAGGGCCTGTGTTTCCATGGTGGTCTTGCCCCAAAGATGGGCGGCATCCTTTATTTCAACTTTGCCGTCAGATATGAGAACAAAGGCGGGCTTTTCCGCCTTTCCCGTGATGATCAATCCGTCATAACCGGCGTATTTGAGCCAGGCTCCCCAGCTCCCTCCAAGATTGGCATAGGAAAAAAACTCAGGGGTCATGAGTGGGGACTTTCCGCAGATCTGCCAGCGGCATCCGGCGAACCTGGTAAATCCGGCCAGGGGGCCTGTCATACAGATCAGACAGTTACCCTCGTCAAAAGCCCCCGTGTCCGGCGGCACTTCATCCCAGAAAATCTTTGCGGCGATACCCCGGCCCCCCAAAAAACGGTCGGCATACTGGCTCGTGGGCAATGAGCTTGTGCCCTGCCGGGACAGGTCTACCCTGAGGATTTCTCCCGCGTATCCGAATTGGGTCATCCTGAAACTCCTTTTACGGTTGAATGCTGACAATCAATGGCATGAATCCGCAAAGATTATCTGATTTGCTTTTTACCTTACTCCTTGTACCTTGTGCCCTGCGCCTTCGTATTTCAACATAGACCCCTTACATTCGAAAGCCTTTAAAGCCACAGACACGGAGAGGTGTATAGGAAAATCCTGGGATGGTGTCAAGTCCGGTACTCCGCGTTAATGGATACATACTCATGCGTGAGATCACAGGTGGTAATCATATATTCATGCTCACCCTGATGGAGGTCGATGGTAAGGGAGAATTCCCGGTTTTTCATCCTTTCCGCGGCCTTCTTTTCCCGTTCCGGTCCCATACCCAGGCCCTTTTCCACAATCTTAACATCATCGATCCAAAGGGAGACGGCTTCTTCCTTCATCCGGATATCCGCCCTGCCCAGAGCCCCCATTACCCTTCCCCAGTTGGGGTCCTGGCCGTAAAAGGCGGTTTTCACCAGGCTTGAATTGGCGACGGTCCGGGCCGCCCTGTTTGCGTCTTCGCCGGAAAAGGC
>CAYTUL010000127.1:0-9314 GCA_964441135.1 uncultured Desulfobacteraceae bacterium
CATCATATCTTTGGCTCTGAATAGAAACTAAAAAGGATGATAATCGAGAGTTTATTATCGAGGAGGTCACCATGAAAATTCCACAATACATTACGGTAGAGGAAGTCAGAAATATTTGCAGGCAATTGAAAATCAGCGACTGGACGAAGAAAAAGGACCCGAAGGTTTCTCTTAAGGAGGCACATGTCATTCTGGATGAACTGAACATCAAGGGAATGGACATAGATCCAAAGGAATTTCGTGCGGGTCTGGAGGTTGAGCTCGAGCACGGTATTCAGTTTAAAGACGCCAATGTAACGAACAATCATCCTATTCTTACGGGTCTGATTGTAATAGCCCACTTCAAGGAATCTCTGGATTATTACAGGCTCCTGGAGGTCGCAGAACTTGAGGGAGACCTTCTTAAGGCTGTAGCCGGCGGCCGGGCAAAAAAAATCAAGGATTACTATGAGAGGTTAGTCAAGGCCAGAATCGCTTTGAGGAAGTCGGAATTAGCAAGGCTTGAAAGTCGTTGATTGGATTTCATGAATCAGGGCCTCCCCTGCATCAGGACCCGAATGAAGGAAGGTAAGGGAGGCCACTGATACCTCATATATTCTTTGCTGCTTGGGTTGTCTCCATTAGAGACCGGGATTCTGTTGGGTGAGTTATTCGTATTTTTCCCAGAAAACAATCTTATCGAAGTCTTTTCTCGGTCTGATCTTGGGATCTTCTCCGGGATACCCCAAGAGAATAAAATCATGCGCGAATAAGTCGTCCGGCAGATTCATGGCCTCATGGGCGGCCTTGGGAGCGATGGCGCCCACCCAGCAGGTAGCCAGACCCTGATTAACGGCCTCCAGGGTCATATAGGCAGCGGCAATCATGATCTGTTCTCCGGCCTTTATTGTCATTACCTGCTCTCCAAGATGATAGGGCGCGAACTGTTCACTTCCTAAGACCACATTATCCAAGACTTCATCCGGCCAGTCCATCACGCCATAGTCGATGAGCTGCTTCAAGGCTTCTCGGTGCTGCTTACGGGAGAAAGCCTCTGATACACCGCAGCATACAATGACAACCGGGGCACTGGCTACTTGAGGCTGGCCTGCGGCGGCTTTATTTGCTAAATCTTCTATCCTTGTCCTGTCTTGAACCACAATAAAACGCCATGGCTGCGTATTCCCCCACGAAGGCGCCCGCCTGCCCGCCTCCAATACCTTTTCAATCTTTTCCTTCTCCACAGGCACCTGCTTCCAGTTTCGTATGCTCCTTCTCTTCAGAATCGCTTCGGTTACATCCATCTTTTTCCCTCCTCATTTTATCGTGATATGATTCAAATTTTTCTTAAAGGAAAGACCGTCACCTGTCAAGATTAAAGAACATGGATAATGGTCCGTACATCTATTTGGATCTGAACCTTATTGACTCTGTTGCATAAGTAGTGTTACCTTGAAGAAGACAAATCCCCGGCTTAGAGGGCCCGATTTAGCCAACTCGACGAAAAAGATTGTATTATGACGTTTATTCCAAGTTTTAAACCCCCTAAAGAAGTCCCGGAAACCGCGATGTGGTTTCTTTTTCAGGAGCAAAAACTCCTTGTAAAGGAAAGCAATAAGAATTGCTCTGTCCTTCAAACCAGGGATCTACCCGCCTCCAACCTATATATATCGCAGCGACAATATCTCGGTTATCTGGACGGTAAACCATGCTACGCCGCCGAATTGTCTAACTCGAAAAAGGTGTCAGAACCTCTTAGATTCATCGGTATTCGTGACATTTTTAACCTATTTGATGCAGATATGATCCATGTAGCCGGTCTGGCAAACCAGTTGGTGCTCTGGAGTCAAAGGCATCTGTACTGCGGCAAATGCGGGAATACAACGGATGATAAGAAAGATGAACGCGCCAGAATCTGCCATATATGCGGTTCGATATTCTATCCGAGGCTCTCCCCGGCTATGATAGTAGCTGTGGTCCGGGACAATCGGATCCTGCTTGCCCACTCCCGGCGATTCCCGGGCAAATTCTACAGTACCCTGGCAGGATTTGTGGAACCGGGAGAAACATTGGAAGAATGTGTTGAAAGAGAGGTCCGCGAAGAAGTAGGGATCATTGTGAAGAATATACGTTACTTCGGAAGTCAGCCTTGGCCATTCCCGGATTCCCTTATGATAGGCTTTACCGCAGAGTACGCACGCGGGGAAATAAAAATAGATAATAACGAAATAGCAGATGCCGGCTGGTTTTCCCCGGAAGATCTTCCACCCATTCCCCCGAAAATCAGTATCGCCAGGCAGTTAATTGACTGGTTTTCAAAGGAATGGGGCAAATATCAAAAAATAGACCACGAATAATCAAAAGCTTATACTGACCCCCCTCACCTTTGCCGGTGTACCTTTGGGAATACATTTGAACCGGCGCTTTTCTGATCTTTGGTTTAATCGGGTGGTCTACGCCATTCTCCTGATAACCGGTCTGCAGCTTGTTTTAGGCAGGAATCTCCTGTCCCTCATTTTCCGAGTCAAAACCCCGCACCGAAAGACCACTCCCCATTCACTTGATCACTTTGTCTTCGGGCCTGTAGAAATGCAGGACATAAAAGACGGTTAAAAGAAAGAATGAAGATGCATATAATCAGAAACAGTAAGACCCTGAAGAATAGAAAGAGGGGTAGGGGTCAGGAAAGCATGCCGATGAGATGACTGGCCTGACCCTTTGTCAGGCCCTTTGGGACATCGATATTCCTTCTCCTGAGAACTCCGACCTGTTTCTCCGTGGCCGGTTCGGTCCGCCAGCGCGTGTTCAGCCTGACCAAGGCTATTGAATCGCTGAAATGCCTCTTTACGAATCTTTCTGCCTCCAGGATGGCCGAGGGAAGGTCGGGCTTGCTCGATAAGGTCTTTTCCGCCCCCTCTTGACGAAGCTGTATTTCCCATTTGCCTAAAATAGTCGGCAAAACGCCAATGGAATTACTCCCTTTCAATGGCAACCTGTATCCCCCTCTTCCAAGGCCTACCCAGGCGTACTTTGCATATCTCAGAACCTCCGGAGGCGTTTTCAGATCGAACAGGTCTATTTTGGTACACCGGTAACGAAGATCACTCAGGGATACGGCCCTGTCGACGGATACCCATGGGCGGTTTGTCTCTACCCAGTGGATGGCCTTTTGCGCTTCATCCGTCGTATGACCCTCGAGGTTAAAATTGGAAGAGAGATTAAAAAGACCGGGAAGCGTCGTCAGGCCGTGCTCGCGTGTCACATCCACAATATCCACAACCGTGACGTTCTCTTTGCCGGGATTGAGCCGGGTACCCCTTCCGATCATCTGTGTATACAGGAGGGTTGATTTCGTGGGTCGTGCAAGTATGATCCCCTCTACGGACGGTTCATCATATCCCTCCGTCAACACCATACAGTTCGCGAGAACCTGAATCCTGCCTGCGCTGAAATCTTCCAGTATCCTCATACGCTCCGAACGGTCCATATCACCACTCACGGCTTCGGCCCGGACACCATCCCTCTTGAAGGCGGCCGCGAGGCTGCGGGCATGGGCCACATCGACACAAAAGCACAGTGTCTGCCTTCCTTCGAGATGAGAGTGGAATACGTCAACGATAATATCGTTTCGATGTGTGACATTAACGGCCCGGGATAGCTGCGAGACAACGAAATCCCCCATCCTGGTCTTAACCCGGGAAAGGTCGACTTCTGTCTCGATCCTGTATCCGGCGACGGGTGAAAGGTAGCCCGCCTGAATCATCTCGGGAAGCGATCTGGAATATACAATCTGTTGAAAAACCGTATCCAGCCCCACGCCGTCGCCTCTTTTGGGAGTGGCGGTAAAACCCACAAGGAGTTTGCGGGTTTCCGGGTCGAACACCCCGAAATGCTTCAGGACCCTTTTATAGGTCTCCGCCGTGGCGTGATGGGCCTCATCGACCACAATCAGGAAAATGTTGTCAGGGTCAAGACGGCCCAGCCGTTTCGAACCCTTATGCCCTAAAGTAGGCACGCTCGCCACCACGACCTGGCTTTCGGGATCAGCGACCCTTCCGGCCTGTTCGATCTCAATTCGCAGGTCGGGATTGGCGTTCCTGATCTTATCGCGGGCCTGGTCCAGGAGCTCGGCGCGGTGGGCAAGTACCAGCATCTGCTTTTTAATATGATAGTAACGCGGAAACTCGGCAAAGATTACGGTCTTTCCGGATCCTGTAGGGAGGCATATAAGCTGCCGTCGTAAACCGGCCCTGTAATGTGCGGTAATGGCCGCCAGGCATTCCTTCTGGTAATCCCGAAGCTTCAAGGAACCGCCGGCTGATGCGGATTGTATCATCATATGTGAAACAGATTCAGATTTGTTTTAATACAACTCATACTTCACCAGGCGACCATCGAGACCTCCGTTAGAGAGAGGCTTTTTCCAGGAAGGTCTCAGACCAAGATTCTTTATATACTTCCGTTCACCGAAATAGACATATGCACATGAGCCCCTGCAACGTTGCTTAAGAAAATCGCCGAATTTTTTATAAAAATCACCAAGGTCAACATTTTTATTCATCCTGATCCCATAGGGGGGATTGCAGATGATGGTTTTTCCTTTGAGACTTTTTATATTAAAAACATCCTGTTGTGTTATTTTAACGGTATTCCTTGCATCGATCAATGAGCAATTCCGGATGGAAGACCTGACTGCCCTTAAGGATATGTCACTTCCCCCAACGAGGCCTCTGGAAACAGGGGTCATTTTTCGCATTCCCTCCTTCCTGACCTCATTCCAGAGGGAGGCGTTAAAATCAGGAAGTCTTTCAAATCCGAATTTCCTCCGCAGAACAGCCGGCGGGGTATTGGATGCACGCATATAGCCTTCGCAAAGCAATGTGCCGGAACCACAAAAAGGATCATACAATGGTGTAAGGCCGTCCCATTCTGAATAGTAAATAATAGCTGCCGCTAAGGTTTCGATCATGGGCGCCTCTATTGTTTTTACACGATAGCCACGCCTGTGGAGCGAGCCACCGGAGGTATCGAGGCTGATTGTCGCCCTATTATTGTCAATTAACAGATTAAACCATACGTCGGGTTCGCTTGTATCGATGGAAGGGCGTTTGCCCGTGCGGGTTCGAAAGAAATCCACGATGGCGTCCTTTAAACGGAGGGCAGCGAATTTTGAATGCCTGATGGCGCTCTGTGATAGGGATCCAAATACTGCAAATGTTTGAGACGGATCCAGAAAATCTTCCCAGGGGACTTGCGATGACCTCTTATATAACACCCGGTCCGAGTGGCATTTGAAGGATATGAGGGGTGCAAGGACATGATGAATCAGGCGTGAATGGAAATTGATGGAATAGAGGATTTCCGGACTTGCAGTAAAATAGATTCCCCCGTAGGACTGTGCCAGCTCGGATGCGCCTAAGGCCCTGAGCTCCTCTTCCGCAATATTTTTAAGGTCATCCGCGACTTGCGTAAAATAGCGGTTTGTTTGTTGATATAGATACATTTTCATCCTGTCCTCCAAAACCTGCCCGAAGAGGATATGCTTTATCATGACCGTTTTATCAAAATCCCATCACAGCGATCTATGCCGGGCACTCGCCGTTCTCGCCTCAATGAGTGAGCCTCATTTTTGCCTCTTTTTTATTGGCCTTCGCCCCGGAAAAGAGACTGCTGAGCCCCCAGGTATTTGAAAAAAGCCAAACTGCTACAAAAAAAGGAAGACCTTTTACGAGGCTGTCAAGGTCGATATCATGCCATATATCTGTTCATGCCGTAAACCCCATAAGACCTTCATAAGTTCAGGCGAAAGCCTTTTAAGGGGCGAAGAAAAGGTTGAAAAACCGGAAATCTTGACAACAGAAAACATTGGCCTTAAGTTTATAATATCAGGTCCCGTAGGAAGTGCGAAAGGTCCGTGACGGGAGTTTTAAGATAAGGGGTCTCCATTGGTAAAGGAACAGGGAAAAGTCGAGAAAATCCAAAATCAAAGGGCCGTGGTTCGCGTTCAGAAGAGTTCGGCCTGCTCCCACTGCGAGTCCAGGGGGTCGTGCAGCATCTCGAAAAGAGATATGGTGATAGAAATACCGAACGATCTTCATGCCGGAGTTGGAGACAGGGTCGAGGTAAGCTTACCTGAAGGAGTGCTTTTAAGGGTATCGGCGCTCATCTATCTGCTCCCTATTATTGCCCTTCTTGCCGGTGCTTTTTTCGGTGGATTGGCAGGGAAGGCCCTCCAGATAAATTCGCCGTTGACCTCCATCATCGGGGGCGTCATCCTTATGGCATTGGCATTCTACGGCGTAATCATTTTTGACAGGACAAGGAAGTCGGGGACCGCGTATCATCCACGCATGACCCGGATTCTTTCCAGAGTGACGGGAAATTAGTGTAACTTTCCTTCAACCCGGCGGTAGCATATGAGTCCGCATTTGAGGCAGCGTTTTGCCTCCTGGATCGCCTGATCTTCCGAATAACCCTTTGCAATCTCCAGGTCGGGATCGTTGATGCGTTCTTCACGGGATGCTTCGGGCATTTTATTCCGGGGCATCTCCGAAACGGGTTCCAGTTGGTCCAGGCTGAGGACCTTTGTATCCTTCCGGATCATGTTTTGAGGGGCTTCCACGGATTCTCCTAGGAGGAATCGCTGCATGGAACTGGACGCCCTTCTCCCGGAACCGATCGCCTCGATCACGGCTTTATAATCACCGGCCTCCTCTCCAGGCCTGAAAATACCGATATCCTGTTCCGCAAAGGGGCCTGGATAGGGAATAAGCGTCTCCCATTGAACAGGCTCGCCGGTATCCTCTTCAACCTTTTCCTTCAGGGGTACGTAGATGAGCTCAGGAAATCGACCGGCGCCGGTTAGCAACGTGTCCGCGGGGAGGAGTACCCTATCCCCCTTTTCTTCCCCTGATTCCGTTAGCTGTACGATCTCTATATGGGTGAGGGCATCGGCTTCCCCTATCAATCTGGTTACGGCGCTCTGAAAGTGGAATTCTATTCCCAGTTCCTCCGCTTTTGCAATATCTTCAGGAGAGGATATGACCTGATCGCGTGAGGTCCGGAGGATAATGGATATCTTCTCCGCTCCCTCCTTCAGGCATGATTCAGCGGCATTTAACGCGGAATTTCCACCCCCGAGAATAGCTACGTGTTTCCCCATGGGCGGACCTTTCCCGCTCCGGTGATCCAGGATAAAGTCGATCAGGAGATGTACTCCCGGAAGCGTTCTATTATTGGCGGCCCCCCGCTGCCTCTCGGCCACCTGGGTGTCCCACCCTCCGGTAGCAACGAACACGGCCGAATAACCCTCTTTCAGTAAAGATTCAATGGTAAAATCTTTCCCGAGCTTCTGACCGGTGAAGGCACGTACACCGGCATCCAGGATGCCGTTGATCTCCCAGTCCAATACCTCTTGAGGAAGCCTGTTCTGGGGGAGTCCCGTCCGGAGCAACCCTCCCAGTCTGGTAGTGGATTCGTAGACTGTTGAATCATGACCGAGACGATTAAGGAGATAAGCAGCCGTCAGCCCTTCAGCACCTCCGCCGACCACGGCCACTCGTTTTCCGGTCTCTGGGGCCCTCGGGTTATGGACCCGCCGACCGGAATTCATTTCATAATCAGCCGCGAAACGTTTCAGGTGGTTGATGGCTACCGGTTCGTCCACCAGGTTTCTCCTGCACTCGTATTCACAGGGATGGACGCAGATACGGCCGCAAACAAGGGGGAAGGGATTGGTTTCCTTGATCACGCGAACGGCGTTCAGATAGTTTCCCTTTGATATCTGGTGAATGTATGCGGGAATATCAATCCCGGCCGGGCATGCCCTCTGGCAGGGGGCCGAGCATTCATCCAGGGTGAATTCATGCTGGAGGCGTCTTGAATAGGATGAGAGGGTGATAATGTGCTTGGGACAGATTCGCTCACACGTGCCGCACCCTGTGCATCGGTCGAGGTTAACGACCGGTAGATTGTCATCACCCATTGAAAGGGCGTCAAAGGGGCAGGCCCTCGCACATGTCCCGAGGCCAAGGCATCCGATCGGGCATATCTTTGATCCTCCATTCAGGAGGGCAACCCCCCTGCAGTCGGTTATCCCGTTATAGAGATATTTCAGATCCGCATCCTGTATACCGTAGGTACATCCGGGTTTAGCGATATCAGGCTCCACGGCCTCAAGCTTCACGCCCATGATTGCTGCGATTTCGGCCGCAATCTCAGGACCACCGGCCACACAGGAGGAGGCGGAAGACTTACCGGCGACAATAGCCTCCGCATTGGCGCTGCACCCCGGCAACCCGCATCCGCCGCAATTGGCGCCCGGCAGCGCATCATCGATGGCTTCAATCTTGGGATCAACCCAGACATAAAATATCTTCGACGCCAAGGCCAGTCCTATGCCGACGATCATGCCCAGTCCACCCATCACCAGAACTCCGCCTACCATGTGCGTTCTCCTATCTTTGTTTGCTTATCAATCATGGCCGTATTAAGGTACATTTGGATTTTTGGATGATGAATTTCAAGATTACCCTATCAGGCCATCCCTTTAAAGGCGAAAAAGGCAAGGGACATCATGCCCGCCCCTACCAGACCTATAGCGGTGTCCTGAAGCGGTTTCGGCACTCTTGCCAACAGGATGCGCTCACGAATGCCTGCAAATAGCACGAGAGCCAAACCGAAACCGACAGCATAGCTGAAAGAGGCAACCAGCGCCTGAAGAAATGTGTATTCCTCTTTATCGAGTAAAAGCGCAACGCCCATTACTGCACAGTTTGTTGTAATGAGCGGTAAAAAAATCCCGAGACCTGCATAAAGAGCGGGAATAACTTTCTTAAGAAACATTTCAACGAATTGCACAAGAGACGCGATGACAAGAATAAAAGATACGGTTCTTAAAAACCCAAAGCCAAAAGGCTTTAGTATCAAAACGTTTGTTATCCATGTAAAGGCCCCGGCCATTACCAGGACAAAGACAACTGCCATGGCCATCCCCACGGCGGTCTCCATCCGTTTTGATACTCCGAGAAAGGGGCAGTTTCCAAGGTACTGCATCAAAAGGATATTGTTCACAAATATACAGCTTATTGCCAGTAATAGGTAATCACCCATATATCTTCTCCTTGCCCTCTGTTCCTATTTCTTTTTGAGGAGGTTCATAATACAGAGCATTAATCCGAGGCAGATAAAGGCGCCGGGGGCCTGAACCATAAAGATAAACGGTTTAAAGGAAGCTCCAAAAATAGAGAATGATGTACCCGTAAAGGGAATTGTAAAGGTATTGTTACCAAGAATCTCTCTGAATATGGAAAGTAGGCCCAGGGCAAGGGTATAAC
>CAYTUL010000128.1:0-9306 GCA_964441135.1 uncultured Desulfobacteraceae bacterium
TTCATCTACGGGCAGTGCCCGCGTGCACAGCACAGGGCATGCCCCGTGCTGTGCAGGGGGTAATCTGGCTTTTTCACGTAAAACCTATGAAACGGGGTAAAGGAGGTCTTTATCTGATATTTAAAACCCGGTCTTTTAGGCCGGTCGAAGATTCCGCATCGCGGAGGTCATGATTATCCGGCTATTTATTATAAGGTTCACGGTTCAGGGTTCAGGGTTCAAGGGTTAAATCAAGGCCACGTCCATAATTTCCGGATTTTACTTGGGTGAGGAAAAATGAAAATTGCAATAGGGTCTGATCACGCAGGATATGAATACAAACAGGGAATCATTTCCTATCTTCAAAAGAATGGACATGAGATTAAAGATTTCGGAACAGATTCCAATAAACCCGTTGATTATCCCAAATTTATTTATCCGGTCGCGAGGGCTGTTGCATCGGGTGAGTTTGAAAGGGGGGTCATATTAGGTGGCTCGGGGAATGGAGAAGCCATGGTTGCTAATCGGGTAAAAGGAATAAGGTGCGCTTTATGCACGAATGATGAATTGGCCCGTTTGGCAAGATCCCACAATGACGCCAACATGATCTCTTTAGGTCAACGTATTATATCTTTTGATACTGCAATCTCTATCGTTAAAATATGGCTTGAGACCCCATTTGAAGGTGGACGTCATAGGCGTAGAATCGAGCAAATAGATATGGAATAATGAAAACCTGCCCAATAGGGAAAATCAGATTGACGGGCAGAATCGCGTTTTTTGTTTATCCATCCGGGTCTCCGGAAATACCCGGAGACCCGGACATCCTTTTCCATGGGTCATGAACGGGGTTACTCAGATTCAAGCTCTTCCATTCGTTTTTTAATGGAATCGAGATCCGCCTTTACCATGTCCGCCTCTTCTTTGAGCATACGGAGCTCTTCCTCTCGGCTCATGGCATATGGTTCGGCATTAAAAGGGCCGTAAGCCCCTCGCCAGCCATAGGCTCGACCCCGTCCAAAACCGGGACCAACGCCTCCACGGAAACCTCGTCCCCAGCCCATGCCGTATCCGCGGCCGAATCCAGGCCCATACCCCGGATTACAAAATCCGCGAGCGCCACCGGTCATGGGGCCTTCGCCCCGGGGACCCGTTCTATCAAATCCTGGCATAATAAACACCTCCTTTCCTTTAAAACCTACCGCCCCAGCCGCGGCGGTGTCGTCCTCGTCCTCTGGGCGGCATATCAAAATGCCCCCCCTCGATTCTGAGTATTTTGCCCATAACCAGGGCATCTGCAACAATGGCTCTTGCTTCAGCTAAAATTCTCCCAAAGGTTTGGCGTGAGACATTCATCATTTTAGCGGCCGACTCCTGATCGAGACCTTGGAAATCGTTTAATTTTATGGCCTCAAGACCCTCAACGGGAAGAATGACTTCTTCACTGCCCCAGGGGGGAACCCTGTCCGGGACAAAGGCACTTACGACCGGACGGCCCTGTACAAATCTGAGTTTTCGCGGTCTCGGCATTTTACCTCCTATTATGAGCATGTGCTCATAATATATATTTTATCCAATAAAAGTCAATAGTTTTTTTACTTATTTCGCTCATTATACTCTTAAAGATCGCTTCTCACCATCTCTATAAACCAGTAAAGAAATGAAGAATCCCGATCCCATTATAAATCCCTTAAGGGACTCATTTATTGCATTTTTGCATTATCAAACATGGATTTATATTGCAATAATGCAATAGTTATCCTTGCCCCCTTCTCCCATGCTTAAAACACGCGTATATTATCGTTTATAAATCAATATGTTACATCATTTACACCCCGGCATAGGGATTGGCATAGGAAATGCTATTCAGATAATGGATCTGGACCCTGATGCATTGTTCGGGGATACTATGAGGGCAAATATCTGCCAGCGTTAGAGATAAATCTGGGATTCAATAGGCCTGATCTGAACATTTCATAGAGGGAGGTATGCCTATGGCGGAAAAACTAAAAGCCGGATGTGCCCGGCCCACGGGTGGACCGGTGGGAGAAAAACCCGAGAATGAGACAATTGAAAAAGAACAGACAAGCAAGGAGGAGACAATCATGATCCGAGTCGGTGAAAAAGCCCCTGATTTTAGTGCCCCAGGATATCTTAAGGATGAATTTGTGAACATTCAGTTGTCGGACTATCTCGGAAAGTGGGTCCTGCTCTGTTTTTATCCTGGTGACTTTACCTTTGTCTGAGCAACGGAAATTTCGGCAGTTGCCGAAAAATATCCGGAGTTCCAAAAACTTGGAGTCGATGTCCTTTCAATGAGTATAGACAGCATGTATGTGCATAAAATGTGGAATGATCACGAACTTTCAAAAATGGTGGATGGAGGAATCCCGTTTCCCATGTTATCGGACGCGGGTGGCAGGGTTGGAAAGGTGTATGGTGTTTATGATGAAAATGCCGGCGTTGAAACCCGTGGGCGGTTCATTCTTGACCCGGATGGTGTCATTCAAGGATTCGAGGTGTTGACACCTCCTGTGGGAAGGAACGTCAATGAAACGTTGAGACAGATCCAGGCTTTTCAGCTTGTAAGAGAATCAAATGAGAGCGAGGCCACACCTTCCGGCTGGAGACCCGGCAAAGTGACGCTGAAGCCCGGGATAGATCTCGTCGGAAATGTATGGAATGTTTGGAAAACAGAAATGGCTTTTGATTAAGGAGGTCTCATAATGAAGGTAGCGATAAGTTCTACAGGGACGGATCCGGATTCACAGGTAGATCCTCGTTTTGGCAGGTGTGCCTATTTTATCGTATATGACACGGACGATATGAGCTTTAAGGTCTATGACAATGATAGCAAAGCCCTTGGTCGGGGTGCGGGAATACAATCCGCCCAGTTCATCGCGGAGAAGGGGGTAAAGGCGGTCTTAACCGGAAACTGCGGCCCGAACGCCGTCCAGACCCTTTCCGCTGCCGGGCTGCTTCTTTTTGTCGGCCAGTCCGGGACAGTGAGAGAAGTCATTGAGAGGTTCAAGAATAATGAATTGAGCTCCACGAAGGAAGCCAACGTGTCTGATCATTTCGGTATGCAAGGCAGGAAACCGTGGTCTCGGTCCACGGGCCGCGGCATGGGTATGGGTGGCGGCAGGGGCATGGGACGCGGGATGGGTGGTGGTAGAGGCATGGGCCGGGCCTCAGGAATGTTCGGAGAAGATGAATCAAACGGAACGGATAAGACGCCATAGCGCGGGCTAAATAGAACAGAGGCGAGAAAGGAAGCAAGATACACCTTAAAGAGGCAAATGAACAGGAGGTCGCGTAATAATGTCAAAAGAGAATAAGAGTTGTGCATTAAGCCACGACGATAAGTATGCCCTACAGGATGCCGAAATTAAAGAGAGCTTGGGGCGTATTCGAAACAAGATCCTGGTCATGAGCGGTAAAGGAGGGGTGGGAAAAAGCAGCATAGCCGCATATCTCTCCATTGTGTTGGCACAGAGGGATCATAAAGTAGGTCTCATGGATGTGGACCTCCATGGTCCGAGCATCCCCAGAATGCTTGGCATCAAGGCCGGTATTCAACAGGCATCCGGTTCGGGAAAAGCGATGCCGATAGCCTTAATGCCGAACCTGCATGTTATCTCTATTGAGATCCTAATGGGCGAAAATAAGGATGCGGCGACGATCTGGAGAGGTCCGCTCAAGATAGGGGTTATAAGACAGTTTATATCGGATATTGAGTGGTCTGACCTGGATTTTCTCATCATTGATTCACCCCCCGGGACAGGGGATGAGCCCCTCACCGTGGCACAGACGGTCCCCGATGCGAAGGCTCTCATCGTGACTACACCCCAGGAAATCTCCCTTGCGGATGTCAGAAAATCCATCAATTTCTGCCGGCAGGTAAATATGGATATCCTGGGTCTGGTGGAAAATATGAGTGGTCTTAAGTGTCCCCATTGCAGAAAATCGATTGACCTCTTTAAGACTGGTGGCGGGCGTTTGACCGCTGAAAAGGAGGGGATTCCACTCCTGGCTTGTCTGCCCATAGAGCCCGAGGTCATAAATAAGGGAGATATAGGAGATCTTAAGAGTCTTCGTGAAGATTGGCTGCCTTTTACCCAGGAATTTAATAAGATGGTTACACAGATCGAGGACATCAGTTTCAGGGGGACTTCCTCAACCACTGGGAGGCAGGACCATAAAGAGGATAAAATGGAAAAAGTCATCATAGCCATACCCACGGCAGGAGGAAAACTGTGTTCACATTTTGGACAGTGCGAGCAGTTTGCACTGGTTGAAACCGAAGATGGAAAGATAAAGGGGAAAACAATGCAGACACCCCCTCCCCATGAACCCGGTGTCCTGCCGAAATGGCTTCACGACCTGGGAGCACACATTATCATAGCCGGAGGAATGGGTACGAGAGCACAACAGCTCTTCGATCAGAACGGTATCAAGGTCATTACCGGGGCACCCATGGACTCTCCGGAATCATTGGTTAATCAATACCTGTCTGATGGCCTGATATCCGGTAATAATATTTGTGATCATTAGGAGGCTCTCAAGTTGAAAGAGGAAAGAGGACGAGGACAGGATCTTTCCGGAAAAGGAAGGGGGATGGGCGGCGGTAGCAGGGCCCTTGGTCCCGGTGGCCGTTGTGTGTGCCCGGATTGCGGTCACAATATCCCTCACGAACGTGGAAGGCCCTGTTTTGAAATAAAATGCCCGGCCTGCGGAGCTTATATGACAAGGGGATAGTCATATAAGATAAGGGCTAATTACTGCTCATCCATAAACCATTGTTTATGGATTCGCGCTATCAGCTATCAGCAAAAGATTATAAAAACAAAGATTTAGCTGACTGCTGGCCGCTGACGGCTGAGAACTCCATCCAGAAACAGATTGTTTCTGGATGGACGCTAATTAGTTACCAAAAGAACATATTTGAAGACATAGAGGAAATTCTTGGAAAGGATTGAAAAAACTACTCGCTTTATGGTGATAGCGTAAGTTCTCCTTTTATCTGGAGAATCTGATGATTATCGATGACTTGATTTCCACTTTAGACTTCAACGCCGATGTGAAAGATATTCGCCAGGGCGTGTTTCACACCGGGGTATTAACCCGAAATTGCGGCCTGGCGGCCACCCTTCCTCGAGACGCACTGGGTCAGGAGCCGCCCATGGTAAAGGAACCGGGAGAATTGCTGGGCAAGAAACCGAGGGAATTGGTCCAGCTTGCCTATTCCCGAAGTATACTTGAAGCGGCCATAGGCATGGCCGCGATCAATTCACTCCTTGACACGGATGGAAATTTCCTCCTTGAACTTAACGCCGCAGAACTGATTCTGGAAAAGGGAAAGGGCAGAAAAACAGCTATTGTAGGTCATTTTCCCTTTGTACCAAGGATCCGCAAGTATTCCAAAAAACTCTGGGTTATTGAAAAAAATCCAAAGAAGGGCGATTTCGAAGAATCTGATGCGAAGAATCTGATACCGCAGGCTGATGTTGTGGCGATAACGGGTACTGCCCTTACAAACCATACCATGGAACACCTGCTTGAGCTCTGTAACCCGGGGGCCTTTGTAATCCTGTTAGGGGATACTGCCCCTCTTTCACCGATCCTCTTTGACTACGGCGTGGACGCTATATCCGGCACAAAGGTTGTAGACCCGGAACGGGCGTTACAATGTGTAGGCCAGGGTGCAAATTACAGGCAGATCAAGGGAATAAAGCGGTTGACCATGATAAAATGATAAACAGGCCCACCTCCCCCTAAAAGAATATTTTCCGGTAAGATCCGATCTCGGCCGCACCTATATGGGTCGGCCCCCGCAAAATTGTCCACTCATATCCAAAAAAATGTACCCCGTAGACCAAGAAATTCTTTTCAAACATATATATAATGCTCTATATTCCATTCCATAGATTCACAGACTATCTTAGGAAATAGAGGAGGAGAAAAAAATGGCAAAACAGTTTATTCTTTACAATCTAAAAGATGATGTATCAGAGGAAGACTTCGAGAAATGGGTCAATGATTACAAAGGGCCTCTCATATCCGGGTTAAGTGCGGTCAAGAGTTATACCCTCACAAAGGTTGGAGGAGCCATAAAGTCTGAATGCGGCCCTCCGGGACCCGTAGAATCCCCCTATCGATTCGTCGGGATTGCGGATTTGACAAGCTTTGATGATTATGCAAAAGATCAGCAAACACCGGCCTATAAAGATGAGTTTATGCCGCAATTTTTGCAGCGGATAAAAAATGTCATCATTCTCAGAGCGGAAGAGATTTTCGGAAAATAGAGCCACGAAGCCGATGTCCGGATAAGGCGGCCGAAAAAGGTCATCTTTGCCGGAATAAAATTCAATAAAAAGGGAGGCAATATGAATTTAGAGCATCTATTGAGCAAAGAAGAGCTGCAGATTCGAGAGGCCATCAGAGAATTTACCCAAAAGGAGATCGCTCCCAGAGCTAAAGAGCTGGAACAAGACTACGGTCTCGTGGAGGAAGTCCATCAGAAGCTTGTGGATCTGGGGGTGCAGTCCGACGGGTATCCGGCGGAATATGGAGGGGGCGGCCACGGCTCTATGACGGGGCTGGGCATTATCTGTGAGGAATTGGCCAAGGGCGATGCCGGCGTAAGCCTGTCCGTCGGCATAAATGCCGGCATCATTCTTGAACCGGCCATCCAGATGAAAAACAAAGCGGTCATGGACAGGTTTATTCCGGCCTTCTGCAGCGGTAAGGTCGCTTATGCCTGTCTGTCCATGACCGACGAGGCGGGCGGTGCGGATACCGAGAACCCCCTCCTTCACGGCAGCGGGATCAAGACCACGGCAAGGCTTGAAGGGGATGAATACGTTATCAACGGCAGTAAGGCCTGGCCTACACATGGGGGTATTGCCGAGTGTTATCTCACTATTTGCACGACGGATCCTGATGCAGGAGATGAGGGTATAGCGCTTATTTATGTTCCCAAGGATACGCCCGGACTGACCTTTGGCGAGCCGGAAAAGAAGATGTTGTTCAAGACATCCATCAACAGCGCAATCTATTACAACGATGTTCGTGTTCCCAAGGAATACCGGCTTGCCGGTCCCGGTATGGATGCCAATGTTTTCGGCTTTGCGACGGCGGGAGCCGGGTGGCATTCCACGTCCATCGCCCTTGGAATCGCCGAGCGCGCCTTCGAGATTGTATTGGATTACACGGGGAGGCGTATGGGGGGAGGGAAACCCGTAAGACAACATAGCATTGTGGCGGGGATCCTTGCCGATATGGCCGTGGGCATAGATATGATGAGAGCAAGCTTCTACAATCTCTGTTATATGTTCGATCATATGGATGTATATGGTCCTCCCTGGTCACCACAGGTGATATCCAAGGCGAACTCCACCAGGGTCTATGCCTCGGATATGGTGGTCAATATTGCGAACAAAGGGGCCGAGCTGCTGGGCTCCACGGCCATTTCAGAGGACTTTCCCTATGAGAAGCTCTTGAGGGATGCCAAGATAACCCAGCTATGGCTGGGGGGGCAGCAGATCTGTCGGTATCGTGTCATGAGAGGTTACTATGATTTAATGAACTGGTCTTAAGGATTCGTTCTTTTAATTCGCCCGTCCCCCCGGAAATAGGCACCCATAAAAGGGAATAGGGTGGGACGGGCATTAATATATATAAATAGTGCTCATCCAAAAACGATGGTTTTTGGATTCGCGCTATCAACATTCAGCTATCAGCTGACAGTAAAAGAAATCAAAAACAAAGGCTTGGCTGACTGCTGACCGCTGAAAGCTCCATCCACAAATTGGCTATTTCTGGATGGACATTAAATAATAAAACTTCCAATTATTCCTCAACCTGCCGGTTCAGGTTGCCTGCCCGTTTTAATCCCTTCCTTTATATCTGAATATCCCTTTTGATTGCAGAATGATCCTTTAAACCCAAGAAATAGACCGTTTTTTGTCAGTAATCTTACCATCTCCATTCGTTCCCCTGGTCTAACCCTCATTAAAATTAAAGATATTAAATTAGATTTAAGTTTAAGCGGGATTTGCCGATACAGATAAATGGGATATTGGGGATGATCCGATAATAAGGTGAGTCAGCAGATAACGCGAAAAAACATCCAAAATCATTAGAGATTTCCCGTATCTAAAGCCTGGAATCGGCGACTGCTGCTACCTTCCCCTTTATTAATGTTAGGAAGGTTTGAAGTAGGATGGTCTATGTGAACCGGATAAAGCGAGAAGGGCCTAATAGGGAAACTATGCAAAATTCTGTAAATCAAATGGAATTACTTATTGAAAATATTCAATCCAAAAAGAATTTAGATACCTTTGTAGAAAATGGAACGAAAGAATCAGAAAAGGTAAGGAAAAGATTAGAAGAAACGGTAAAAGAAAGGACCCATGAGCTGAGAGAAGCCAGGGCCTTTAGTGAAGAGATTCTTAAATCCATCAAAGACCCTTTATTAATCGTTGATTTGGACGGTCGTATGCTTTCATCAAATACGGCTTTTGACGATTGGTGTACCCATCATGAGTTCGATGTGAACGAATACATGGTGAAACCTGCCTCTAAAATCCCTAATATTTCCTCCGGAGATGTCGAAAAGTACAGGAAACTTATGGAAGAAGTCGTTGAAAAGGGCTTTGCAGGCCCGATAGAAATCCGTTCGGTTCTGAAGGACGGTCGTGAGGAATACCAAAACGTAACGGCTTCCCTGCTAAAGAATGCCCTTGGCGAACCCAATGCCGTTTCCATCGTGTTAAGGGACGTAACGAACACCAAACAGCTTATTTCAGAGCTATCCGATTTCAGAGAAGCAACGATATATATGCTTGGTGATTTAGATAAAACGAGCAAGGAATTAGTGAATTCCAAGGACTATGTGGATAACATCATAAAATCCATGATCGATACTCTGATTGTAGTAACGCCGGAAGGCAATATAAAAACAGTAAATAACGCCCTGCTTAATCTCTTAGGTTATGAAGAAGAGGAGCTTATTGGGAAGCCGGTTACAACTATTTTTGCAGCAGAAGAAGAAATACCTTTAAAAGGAATAAAATTAGAGAAGGTGATCGAGGAAGGCGAATTAAAAGATTATGAGACAAATTACAAGGCCAAAAGCGGCAAAAATATTCCCATTCTGTTAAACGTCTCGGTCGTGAAAGATGAAAACGGCCATATAACCTACATCAATTGTACGGCTAAAGACATCACTGAACTCAAGCGGGCAAATGAAGGGTTAAAACAGGCCAAAGCAACGGCAGAGAATGCCAACCGGGCCAAGAGTGAATTTTTAGCAAACATGAGCCA
>CAYTUL010000129.1:0-9240 GCA_964441135.1 uncultured Desulfobacteraceae bacterium
CGTAAAGCAGTCCTTCTTAAGATCCTCACTGATTTCTATCGAGAGCACTTCGATGAAGAGCTAAGTACATATCGTGCTGAGCGTTTGCTGGAATTTTTTATCAAGCAGCTTGGTCCTCCGATCTACAATCAAGCAATAGCGGATGCAAGAGCATTTATGTTTGAAAAGCTTGAAGATTTAGATGTTGAATACTATGAACCTGAGTAAATGAATTATAACCACTCAATGCATCGGACCCGCTGGCGCGGTCCGATAATCTCGATCGTTGGATTTAAAAACGTGAACAATTTTGGATGATTAGATTTCTGACCATAATTAAAACAAACTGGGCTGCATTCACATTGACAATCCTTGTGGCAATTACACTTTTATCTCTTTGGCCATTAGATAAATTGCCATTAATACCAGGTACGGATAAGACCCATCATTTGATCGCTTATACGTTATTAATGCTGCCTACCGCATTACGCAAACCAGATAAATGGATATTACTCGGTTTGTTCTTTATAGCCTACAGTGGTGTGATTGAATTAGTACAGCCATATGTAAATCGATACGGGGAGTGGATGGATATGTTTGCAAATACTGCTGGTGTAATTTGCGGTTTAATAATCGCGGAGCTAATTCATTTCTTTATCTCATCTAAGGTGAAAAATTCCAGGTAACGAGTCTGTAAAATCCAAAGAGCACATCAAGACCGACTGGCCTCGCGGCCAGTGTCTTATGGGCGGTGTTAAGTGGCCATAATCTAATAGGATGACTTACTTCGTGTGCGCTCGTCAATCTACTAAAGCTGCCAAATCAGAGGTTGTTGCTATAGATACACAAATGAAGGTTTATCTCGGAGGTGGATGTAATTCAACAGTATTATTTTCAAATGATGGTCACAAAGCAATAATAGTAGGCACGAAATATTTCGGCGGCGCAAAAAAACTACATGCGCTAATTTCTGCTTCTGAAATCACCATAATAAACACACATTTTCACCTTGATCATTCTCGTGGAAATAAACTTTACCCAGATGCGTTTGTTGTTTTTGGCAATACAGGTTGGAAGCAATGGGATTTTGACACTGCCCATAGCAAACATCCCGACAAAATACTTCATCCTGGAGAGGATTTCATTTGCAAGGGATGGCGCAGGAAAAACCGCCATCCTTGAGCCGGGGTTAGCTATACAATTAAGGGAGTAAATCATGGGATTTTTTGAAAAATACGTGAAGCAATGCAGGAAACCTTCAGGTCGCTTAGGTAGATTTGTCGGAAGATCTATGAATTTTGGGCATACTAAAGTCAGGCGGTGGGGACTTAGTCATATTTCCATTAAACCAGATTCATGTATTCTTGATATTGGCTGTGGCGGTGGAAAAGCTGTTAATGAGTTAGCTAAATCCACGGCATTCGGGAAAGTATACGGAATTGATTATTCGGAAGATATGGTTCAACTGTCCAAAAAGGTAAATGAAAGCCTAATAAAACAGGGCGTCGTCGAAATAACCCATGGAACTGTTTCATCTTTGCCCTTTTCGGATAATATGTTTGATCTTGTAACAGCGTTTGAAGCATACTATTTTTGGCCTGACTTAATTAATGACTTAAAAGAGATAAAACGTGTCTTGAAACCAGGAGGCTCTTTTTTAATGGTTAATGAGGTATATAAAGATAGCCAGTTTGAAAAACGAAATTGTAAATGGGTTGATTTGCTTGATATGCAAATTCATACTCCAGATGAATATAAGGATTTTCTGACTAAAGCAGGCTATAAGATTGTAAAAATAAATAATTTGGCTCATAAAAATTGGATTACTGTAGTTGCACAAAAAAGTTAAAACTAACAGGCGCATTAAGACCGCTATCGCGCCTTTACAGAGTCCAAGTTGGTCAATCTTGGCAAATAATTCGGATACACAAAAGCTGTGTAAACGGCGGCTTATGTGCAGTTGGGTCCCGTAAATCATGGGTAATATATGAAAACAATACTCATAACTCTTGTCATCCTCTTGTTTTGCATCTCCGCCCATGGGGCGTCAAGTGGCAATCCCCGGTTAATGGCTCACTACATGCCGTGGTTTACGACAAAAGAAACTGGTGGTTTATGGGGGTGGCACTGGACGATGAATCACTTTAACCCTGATCAGGTAGATGCTAAAGGTAAAAGGCAGATCGCCTCTCACTATTATCCTTTGATCGGACCTTATGACTCAAGCGACGCAGATGTGCTGGAATATCATGTGCTTCTCATGAAATTCTCAGGAATTGATGGTGTTATTATTGATTGGTATGGTACTGAGAATTTCTACGATTTTGCAGTGATACACAAGAACACAAAGCATCTGATCAAACACCTCAAGAAAGCTCGCCTGCATTTCGCTGTTTGTTACGAGGACTGGACCATTAAAGAGATGGTAGCCAAAAGGTACATCAGAGTAAATGATGCGATCAAACATGCGCAACAAGTAATGAAATGGCTGGATTCCAACTGGTTTCGTGATCCAGGATATCTGAAACTGGGCAACAGACCTGTATTCTTGGTCTTTGGCCCTCAATATTTTAGAAAAGACGAATGGAAGAAAATCTTTAGTCCTCTCTCAACCACACCGCATTTCTACCCAGAAGATAATCCCCTGCCTTCCGCATCTGGATCTTTTCCTTGGCCACCTATGTGGGCATCGGAAAAAGGCATCCTTGAACCTGAAAGGCTTCGCAAATACCTGGAAGAATCATACAAAAAAGCTCACAAATATCAGTACTCTATAGGAGCGGCTTTTCCCCGCTTTCACGATATCTATAAAGAAGCGAACAACCATAACTCTTTTGGATATCTTGATTCCAGAAATGGAGCCACATACAAAGAAACTCTCGAATGCGCTCTCAAAAACCGATCGGACATAGTTCAAATCATTACATGGAATGATTTTGAAGAAGGAACCATAATCGAACCAACGCAAGAGTTTGGGTACAAATATCTTGAGATGACGCAGACTATAAGGAAAAGCAAGATTGACCGTTCCTTCAAATACACACCAAAGCACCTGAGAATCCCTCTCCAGCTATACCTCTTGAGAAAAGAATACAAGAACAACGGCATAGTATTGCAACAACTTGACAAAGCCGCGTATCTTTTGTTTGCAGACAAGGTACATGAAGGTTGCAGAATCCTAGATCAAATAAGAGCCAACATGGGAAATTGAAATGAAAAGAATAATTGCTGATTCTGGTATCTGAAACCAGCCTATATCGAGCTTGTTAAGGTCAAAAAGACCGGTTTTTTCAGATGAATGGACGAAAAGGATCGCCCTTGGGAGCAGGTCATAAAGTATTATTTTTGGAACGTTTATGATGAATAATCATGAGCTTAGCGTGGCTCGATCCCATTTCACTTTCTATTTGGAGATATCCATTGTCCATCGATACGGACACCGGTGAATTCAAGAGGGATCATTCTTTCTCGAAGTATCTGGACAACAAATTCTTCGTCTTTACCACATTCATGTTCAGGCCGAGCTCCTTTCTGTCAAAACCCATGGCCACGCCCAGGAGCTGGGGGAGATAAAGTACGGGGAGATTATAGCTCGTCTCAAATTCCATTTCGATTCCCTTCTGATTGCTGTCATACATCACGGAGCAGAAGGGACATATAAGGCAAAGGGCGTCCGCTCCGGCATTAGAAATATTGTCCAGTTTCTCCTTTGCCACGGCCATCGCTGTCCGTTCGTCCACCGGGAGAATCGGTCCGCCGCAGCAATTCCTTTTACCCGCATAATCCACTACCCTGGCGCCCGTGATGGAAACCAGGGCGTCAAGGGTCCCGGGGTCTTCCACACTGTCAAAGCCGTCATAGATCTCCGAAGGTTTCAGATAATGGCACCCATAATGGATGGCAATACGCAGATCACTCAGGTCCCGCTTGAAGTGGCTTTTTATCTCAGCCGGTCCTATCTCTTCAACCAATATACGAGCAAAATGCCTGACCTTTACCCCATCTTCATATCTGAGGTTCACCCTGTCCAGCTCGCCATTGATCTCTTCCCGCAGACCCTCGTCCATGGAAAGACGGTGCGCCGCTTCCGTTAGAGCCGACGCGCATGAACTGCACAGGGTACAAAGAGAAAGCTGCATTTTATGGGCCAGAGCCAGATTATAGGCGCCCAGGATCATGGCCGTTTTCATATCCCCGCTCTTGACCGGAAATCCACAGCAGATGAAGTCTTCGATATCGACCAGTTCAACGCCGAGTCGATCGGCAACTTTTCTTGCCGACAATTCATAATTTCTCGACCGCGCCGGTATCGTGCATCCCAAAAAAAGGGCGTAACGAATGGACTCATTCAGTCTTTGCATATGTTTTCCTATTTTAACATGTTTCTCGAAAACAAATTCACTCCGGGCATAGAGGACAGGGAGAAGGATAAGATACTGAACTAATATACTCCGTGCTGTCCGTGTCTCAAGAGAGCGAAGCGAACGGGTGGTAAACACACCTTTTATACATCCTTTTCCCCAAAAAGTTCTTTCACCACCTCACAGGACGTTGGCAGGGGGGGTAAGCCGATCTTGTCTCTCTTTTTATTATCAAAATCGTCTATCGGATATATACGGCCCTGCCCGGTCACGAGTTCTCTCTGGACCTTTATACCCGCAGGGGCGTATCCCTCCTCAACTGCCATATTCTTCAAAAGGGTCATGAGCTCCGTAATGCTGACCCCCTGGGGGCACCTCTCCTGACACGCGTAACAGCTTGAACATAGCCATATGAAATCGCTTTTTAACACTTCCTCCTTCAGGCCGTAGAGGACCATGCGTATAATCCATAATGGATTGAATCGATTATTAACGGCGGTAATGGGGCAGCTCGCTGCACAGGTCCGGCATGTGAAACAGGCGGAGATCAGTTCGCCCCCTGGTCGCGCGATGATCTCCTTTAAAAATTTCAAATCCGACTTCTCTAAATCTATATCCTTTTCATCCATGTGAACACCTTTTCATTTCCCTCTTATGGTACAAAAATATTTTCTCTGTGTCCTCCGGGACTCGGTGGTGAATAGATATTTTATACCTCATTAATCATGGCCATGATCTGATCCTCCCCGAACCCCTTGAGGTTAATGGCACCGGAGCGGCAAGAGGCCACACAGAGCCCACAGCCCTTGCAAAGGATCCGGTTGATTTCCGCCCTCTCTTCAGGATCATTCTCCACCCTGGCTATCGCCGAATAGGGACAGATATCCATACATACCCCGCAGCCGCTGCAAAAGGCCGGATTCACCCAGGCCGTGGTACCGCTCACCCGGATAGTCTCCTGAGCAAGGAGGGTGACCGCCCTCGAGGAGGCGGCCAGACCCTGGGCTATGGATTCATCGATGGATTTGGGATAGTGGGCCATACCGCATAGGAAAAGGCCGTCCACCGCGAATTCCGATGGGCCTAATTTGGCATGGGCTTCCATAAAAAATCCATCCTCATTCATGGGAATTTTGTACAATTTCGCGAACCTGTCATCCCTGTAGGGAACGATTGCCGAAGCCAATGCGAGAAGGTCCGCACGGATAATCACGGTCCGGTTTAGGATATGATCCTTAACCCTTATTTGAAGCCCATCCGGTGCGGCCGAGACCCGCGGCTTCTGATCCAGAGAATACCGGATGAAAAGTACGCCTGATAGCCTGGCCTTTCTATACAGGTACTCTTTCTCACTATAGGTCCTGATGTCCCTGTAGAGGAAATAGACCTTCATATCTGGATTGATCTCTTTCAGATAGAGGGCGCTTTGAATGGAATGGGTACAGCACAACCTCGAGCAGTAGGGCCTTTGGGGCTCCCGGGAACCGACACACTGGATAAAGACTGCTGTATTTATGCCCTTTAATCTGGGATCCCCGTTTAAAAAACGCCTGTCCAGGTCAAGATGGGTGAGGACCCTTTCGTCCTGTCCATAAAGGTATTCTTCCGGACTGTGTTCTCTTGCCCCTGTCGCTATGATCGTTACCCCGTGCTCCAGGGATTCCTCCCGACCCCCGGACTCGATGACCGTGGTGAAATTCCCCACAAATCCCTTTGCATCTTTTAACCGGGCATCAAGACGGGTTTCTATATTATCATCCTCTTCCACGGACCGGATAAGGACATTTAAATCCTCCTGAATATCTTCCTCTCTCCAGGTCCTAAAAAGGTTCAGGGCCTGTCCACCCAATGCTGAAGAACGTTCCACGACAAACACGCGGTACCCCTGATCGGAAAGATTCTTAGCGGCAACCATTCCGGAGATCCCCCCGCCTATGACAAGCGCCCTTTGATTGATATCTAATTCCGCTTCCTCGAGCGGTTCCATCATAGCCGCTTTGGCGGCCGACATTCGAATCAGGTCCATGGCCTTTAAGGTGGCCATGGGAGGGTCGCTCCTGTGCACCCAGGAATCCTGGTTGCGGATATTGGCCATCTCCAGAAGATATTTATTTAAGCCGGCCTTTGCCAAGCTCTCTCTGAACAGAGGCTCATGGGTCTTTGGCGTGCACGCCGCGACAACGATCCGGTTCAGGTTGTTTTCTTTTATTATCCTGATCATTGTCTCCTGCGTATCCTGGGAGCATGTATAGAGATTATCCGTCGTGTATTCCACACAGGGCAGGGTCGCCGCGTAATCCCGTAAAGCCGGGATATCCACAACACCGCTGATATTCATGCCGCATTGGCAGAGAAAGACACCGATCCGGGGTCTCTCTCCATGGATATTGATCTCGGAAGGCACCTCCCTCTTTTTTGTCAGGGTTCCACGCACTCCCCCCAGGAGCGCGCCTGCCTGCGCTGCAGCGGCTCCCGCTTCAATAACCGACTGGGGAATATCCTTGGGGCCCTGGAAGGCGCCGCAGGAGAATATCCCGCCCATCGTTGTGGTCACAGGATGGAAAGAACTGTTCTTACTGAACCGGCCTTCGGTGAGTTCTACACCCAGGTTCCCGGCAAGTTCGACCGCTTCCGGTGCGATCTCCATCCCCACGGAGAGGACTATCATATCACAGGACTCTTCCGCCGCCCTCCCTTCTTCATTTATATAGGATATACCGAGTTCTTTACCGCCCTCAACGGTTTCGATTGCCGGCACCCTCGAAAGGATAAAACGGATTCCATGTTTCTCCCTGGCATCATTATAATATCTCTCAAAGTCCTTTCCATGGGTCCGCATGTCCATAAAAAAAATAGCACAATCCAGATCTGTCTCCGCATGCTCCTTTGCGATGACTGCCTCCTTGATGGCATACATGCAGCATACGGATGAGCAGTAACCGTGATCGCACTTGTGAAAATCCCTCGAGCCGACGCACTGGAGCCACGCAATCTTTCGGGGGCCCTTCCCGTCCGAGGGACGTATAAGGCGGCCCATGGTAGGGCCCGAAGCCGAAAGGATCCTTTCAAATTCCATGGAGGTAATGATGTCGGGGCTCTTTCCATACCCATACTCACTGTATCTCGAGGGGTCAAAGGGCCTAAAACCGGGCGCGAGGATTACGGAACCTGCTTCAAGCTCTATCGTCTCCCCTTTCTGGGCATGGGTTTCGAGGGTTACGGCCCCGGCCTCGCAAACCTCCACGCACCGGTAGCACTCCGAACATATCCCGCATGCGATACATCGTCCGGCCTCGGCAATAGTCTGGGCCTCGGTATATCCGGATTGCACTTCTAAAAAATTATCCACCCGATCTTCAGGTTTCAGGCGCGGCATGGGATTCCTCGGCATCGAACCATGGTCTCCGGTCCATATATCTTCGGCAACTTTGTATTCCTTCACCCGTTTTTCCCGGAGATCGGCCCCCCGCAGGAACCGGTCAATGGATATAGCCGCCTGCTTTCCCGCTTCGATGGCTTCGATAACGGTCCCGGGCCCTGTGACGGCATCCCCACCTGCGAAGATATCCGGATCATCGGTCTGGTAGGTTAGAGGATCGATGTTCATGGTTCCCATCTCGGTCAGAGTACAGGCACATTCAGGGCCAAGACATGACCAGTCCGATTCCTGGCCGATTGCCTGTATCACGTTATCCACATCTATGATAAATGCCGATCCCTCGACAGGCATGGGTCTTCGACGCCCGTCCTCATCAGGCTCACCCAATTCCATCCTGACACACTTTAGGGCTCTTACCCGGCCTTTTTCGCCAATAATGCGGGTCGGGTTTATTAAGGTCATGATCTCGATGCCTTCCTGCTGACACTCCTCGATCTCCTCCGGATTGGCCGGCATCTCTTCAAGACCCCGGCGATAGATGATGAACGCCTCCTTTGCACCTATCCTTCTTGCGGTCCGCACGGAGTCCATGGCAACATTGCCGCCCCCGATCACGGCCACACGGTTCCCGAGGGAGATGCTCTTGCCCAGATTTACATCCCTGAGGAAGTCCAGACCGGACAGGACGCCTTTCAATTCTTCCCCTTCAATTCCCATCATCCTGCAGACCTGGGAACCGATCCCGATGAAAATTGCCTTGCAACCCTCCCTGCGGAGCTGATCGATCGTAACATCCTTCCCGACCTCCAGGCCGGTCCGGATCTCCACGCCCATATCCTTGATGACCTGGATCTCGGCCTTAATGATATCTCTGGGGAGCCGATACACCGGGATACCCACAGAGAGCATTCCCCCTGCCACGGCCAGTTTTTCATAGATGATGATCCTGTAACCTTCTCTCGCAAGATAATAGGCGCAGGAAAGGCCAGCCGGTCCCGAACCGATCACGGCGACCTTCTCTTCACTCCTCTCCTTTATTTCAGGGACATAGCGGGATTCGGAGTCAAGGTCCAGATCAGCCACAAAGCGTTTGATAAAGTCGATGGCCACCGGTTCGTCAATCCGGCCCCTGGTGCAGGCTGATTCGCAGGGATGATGACACACCCTTCCGCATATGGCGGGCAGAGGATTTTCCTCCTTTATGAGTTTAAGGGCCTCCCTGTACTTTCCTTGCCCTGTTAACGCGATATATCCCTGCACACTGATATGGGCCGGACACGCCGCCTTACATGGCGATACACCCCTTTTTGTGATCGCGAACGCACCGGGAATGGCCTGTGCATATCTCTTATAAACGGCCTTTCGATCGGTAATCCCCTGGTTATACTCATCCGGCAGCGAGACAGGGCACACTTCCGCACAATCACCACAGGAAGTACATCTTGATTCGTCAACGTGTCGAGCGTACTTCTCAATAGTGACCCTGAAGCTACCCGCGGAGCCTTCATCTCTCCTGATTAG
>CAYTUL010000130.1:0-7273 GCA_964441135.1 uncultured Desulfobacteraceae bacterium
CGCCTATCCCGACTATAAAGGAGGAACGATCGGCTTCAATCTCGACAAGTCTTGAATAGATCTGCCCGACCGTATCTAAGGTTTTGATCTTTTCACCGGTACCGATGGTTATCATGTCATAGGGCGGGAATAGATTCCTGTAGTAGCTTTCAACATTGGGATCGGTTATTATCACCGCCTTTTCCGCCCGTATATATTCCTTGAGGTTTTCGAGCTTTTCACCTACCCGGATGGTTGAATGCCCCGTGCTTCCTTGAATATCTATGATTTTCACGATATCTTCTCCGTTTAAAGGCCTGTATATATTACTTCATTAATCTTTTTCATGGCCGCACCGAGAATCCGTAACTTATCCATCAGGGAGACGAACATCGCCGGAGACAAGCTCTGGTCCCCGTCGCATAGCGCCTCGCCGGGATTACAATGCACCTCGACCATAATACCGTCCGCACCGGCCGCCATTGAGGCTAAGCTCATGGATTCGATGATACTTAACCTTCCCGTTCCATGGGAAGGATCGACGAAAATGGGAAGATGGGATACCTCCTTCACGGATGGTACAATATTCAAATCCAGGGTATTCCTCGTGTAGGATTCGAATGATCTGATTCCCCGTTCACATAGAATAATATCAGGGTTTCCTTCTGCAAGGACATATTCCGCGCAATTGAGCCATTCCTCTAATGTGGAATACATGCCCCTTTTAAGGAGTACAGGTTTTCTGGCCTTTCCAACCTCCTTGAGGAGGGAGAAATTCTGCATATTTCTGGTACCCACCTGTAATATATCCGCGTATTCACAGACCCAGGAAACATCTCTCGGATCGAGAACCTCGGTAACCACCGGAAGCCCGGTTTCCTTTCCTGCTTTTTCAAGTATCTTCAATCCCTGGATGCCGAGACCTTGAAAAGAGTAAGGAGACGTCCTCGGCTTGAACGCACCCCCTCTGAGAATATGAGCCCCCGCCTCCTTCACCCTTTGAGCGGTCTCTATTGTCTGCGCTTCGCTCTCCACGCTGCAGGGTCCTGCGATTATTACAAATCCTTCACCTATCCGTACATCCCCTACCGTAATAACCGTACGCTTCGCTTTCTCTCCATTCAAAGTCGACAACTTAAGATTTTTCATTTTCTTATCTTCCTGTTCAATCGGAATCGTTTTTCAGACAGAAACCCCGCCCGGAAAATAATTGCTCGATCATTCCGGTGAGGCATCCGGTTTATATAATGGATAGGACCCCAATCTCTTCAGATACTCGCAGGCCTTCCCCATCGCTTTCAGGGCCTTATCGATATTGTCATCCTCTTCATGACCCTCGACATCCATATAAAACATATACTCCCAGTTCCTTATCTTGTTCGGCCTTGACTCGATTCGCATTATATTAACGCCCCTCTCCGCAAGAGCGCCTAAGGCCTGATAAAGGGCCCCTGGTTTATGCGGGAGAGAGAATAATATGGAGGTCTTGTCTTTTCCAGTGGGGCCGGAACGGTCTTTCCCGACAGCGAGAAACCGGGTTACATTATCCGGATGATCTTCAATATCCGCCTCTACTATAAGCAGGCCGTAAGTCTGACCGGCAAACCTGCTACCCACAGCGGCAGTTTCAGGCATCCCGGCTGCCATCTTCGCGGCAAGGGAGGTACTGGCGACCTCGAACATGGGGATTCCCGGAAGATTTGCCTTTATCCAGGAGCGGCACTGTGCCAGGGCCTGTGAATGGGAATAGAGTTGCTTGATGTCTTTGAGTCTTTCAGCCCTGCTTAAAAGATGATGTCGTATTCTCATATAGATCTCGGCACAAATGATCGTTTCATGCATATAGAGGAGATCCAGGGTTATATTCACCGAACCCTCCAATGAATTTTCAACGGGGACAATCCCCTTTGGGCATGTCCCCTCTTCCACCAGGGCGAATACTTCTTCAATGGACTCGGCTGCAAGGAATGAGGCCTTTTCCCCATATAAAGCCATGGCAGCCTCATGACTGAAGGTCGCCTCCGGCCCCAAAAAGGCTACAACAGGCAATGGACTATCTTTGCCGGGATTCATGACTGGTTCACCCTATTTCGCAGATAGTGGTCTGCCAACACCAACTTGACCATTGCCTCCACAACCGGTACAATCCTCGGAATAGCGCTGACATCAAACCTGCCTCGTATTCTTATTTTTGAAGGGCGTCCCTGCCTGTCAACCGTGTCCTGCTCCTTTCCGATAGAAGGAATCGGTTTGACAGCCGCCCTGATTATAATCTCGTCCCCATTTGAAATGCCGGCCAGGATACCTCCGGCCCTGTTGGTCCTGAACCCTTCCTGCATTATGGGATCATTATTTTCCGATCCTCTTAACCGTGATGCCTCAAACCCGGCACCTATCTCCACGCCCTTAACAGCACCGATGGACATGATTGCCTTGGCCAGGTCAGCGTCCAATTTATCAAAAACGGGCTCCCCAAGACCCGGAGGGCATCCTTCAACACGGGCTTCGACAATGCCTCCCAGTGAATCTTCATCCTCTTTCGCCCTTGAAAGGGCCTCTTCCATCCGTGCCGATGCCTTTCGATCCGGACAGTATAAAGGGTCCTTATTCACGGAATTCAGATCAATGGATTCTGCCCGGATCCCCCCTAATTCGAGCGTATAGGCCCTGATATTCATGGCAAGCGGCGTTAGAACCTTTCCGGCCACAACTCCGGCGGCCACCCTTGCCGCCGTTTCTCTCGCCGAGTACCTTCCGGCTCCCCGGTAATCAAAATGGCCATACTTTTTAAAATAGGTATAATCTCCATGGCCCGGCCGGAATAAATTTTTAATCATATCATAGGATCTGCTTTTTGCGTTTCTGTTATGGATAAAGAGAGAGATTGGAGCACCGGTTGTCAAGCCTTCAAAGACACCGGACAGAATATCCACCCGGTCTTCCTCACTCCTGGGAGTATCAAAGGATCCGCGTCCCGGTCTTCGCCGCGACATTTCATACTCAAAGTCTTCCGGTGACAGACCTATCCTTGAAGGGCACCCGTCGATGACCACACCCACCCCTTTTCCGTGTGACTCACCAAAGGTAGTCACCTTAAAAATTTCTCCAATTGAATTCCCCGCCATATTCTCTCCTTTAACACCCTGGGAAAATCATATTATAAACCGCCGACTCGATTCTCCATACAGGATGGCAATTCAGGCTCCGCCTGTCTTCAATATTTCCTTTATAATCAGTTCCGCCACCTCTTGAAAGGAAATCCGATTCGTGTCGACAATAAAATCCCCTGCCTTTTCATAGAGCGGGTCCCTGATTTCCAGGACTCTCCTTATTTCAGCCGCAGGATTCTCCCCTGTAAGAGAAGGGCGTCTTATACCCTTTCCATGATCCTTTTCCATCCTTTCACTTAAAATATCCGCATCCCCCTTAAGCCAGACGATAAAACCCTTCTCCTTTAGATTCTCCATGTTATCCTCTTTCATTACGATCCCGCCTCCTGTTGCGATGACGAGATTGTTTTTCGAGGAAACCTCTTCAACAACGACCTTTTCAATATCGCGGAAGTATTCCCAGCCTTCTCTCGAAACGATCTCTTCAATGGATGATCCGGTCTTTTCTTCAATCATCTTATCCGTATCCACAAAAATTCTATTCATCTTCTCCGCAATAATCTTTCCCACAGACGTTTTCCCGCTGCATCTGTACCCTATAAGTACGATATTCATGATATTCTGTTTTCTGCCATAAAAAAAGCCGTGGGCATTTGATCTGTCCACGGCTTGTAATCCTGAAAGAACCATCAATCCATGGGCAAACCCGTCCTCCGAAAGCTAAAAAAGAAAGTAAACCATGTTTGATAGTCGTTCATGCCTCAAATCCTTAGGAGCCGCTATTTTTTTTATGTTCATCCAAAAATGGCGATTTTGTATTTATACTCTATTAGAAATCATAATTTCCTGTCAAGGTAAAAATTTTCCCTTGACTTTTCAGTTATCACCAAATAAAGTAATTATTATGTTCAATGCGATGAAAAATATCTCTCATTCTTTTACAAGCGGTTGGTGGTGGCTCAACTCTCATCCGGGGTGAGCCTGCCGAAATAGATCGATATAACCTATTAACCGTGGGCACCCCATAGGGCTTCCACGGTTTTTTATTATAAAGGCCGTGGGGCTCCATAAGCCCGGCGGCCTTTTTTTGGAGTCATAAATTGGGAAAAAAACCTTCATTTTCCGAGTTTGAAAAGTTGGCGAACCGGGGAAACCTGATCCCTGTCTATAGTGAATTCCTTGCCGACATGGATACACCTGTTTCAGCCTATCTTAAAATCAAAGACAATTCCTATTCCTATCTCCTTGAAAGCGCCGATAGCGGAAACCTGTGGGGACGCTATAGCTTTATCGGATTCAGGCCCTTTCTCAGAATATTATCACGGGATCAAGAAATGGAAATTTGGGAGAAAGGTCAAAGGATAATATTAAAAGATATCGAGAATCCCCTTCATATGTTAAGGGATATCAGTAAAAGATATAGACCGGTTCCTCTCAAAGAGCTCCCGCCCTTTCAGGGGGGATTAGTAGGCTATATTAACTATGATCTAATTAGGAAATGGGAACGCCTCCCTGGTATCTCGCCCAAGGATCCGACATCCCCCGAAGCAATCTTTACGGCCTGCGGCGCTATTATCATTTTTGATCATTTTACCCATATGGCCAAGGTGGTCGCCTTTGCCCATAAAAGGGAAGGTAAAAACCTTAAAGAGACCTATGGGGATGCCTGCTCTTTGGTTGATGAAACCATAGAGAAATTACAAAGTCCCATTTCAAAAATCGGATCCTGTAGTACTCTCGCTATCTCAGAGCTAAAGGCCAATTATAAAAAAGATGATTTCGAGGACGCGGTTCGAAGGGCCAAAGACTACATTGTTTCGGGTGATGTAATTCAGGTAGTCCTTTCTCAGGAATTCTCCGGTGAAATAAAAGGGGAAGACTTTTCTTTGTATCGAAACCTTCGGAGTGTAAATCCTTCTCCTTACATGTTTTATCTGAATTTCGGCGAGGTAAAATTGATAGGAGCGTCCCCTGAGATTTTAGTTCGACTTACGGACGGGAAGATCGAGCTCCGGCCGATTGCGGGGACTCGTCCCAGAGGCGCGTCTTCCGAAGAAGATCAAGCATTGGAAAAAGATCTTATGGCCGATCCCAAGGAACGGGCTGAGCACATCATGCTTGTTGATCTTGGAAGAAACGACGCTGGCAGGGTCGCGGCCCCCGGTTCAGTCCATGTCCCCCGGCTGATGGAAGTAGAGCGTTACTCCCATGTAATGCATATCGTCTCAAGGGTG
Source organism: uncultured Desulfobacteraceae bacterium (assembly GCA_964441135.1). Lineage (GTDB taxonomy): Bacteria > Desulfobacterota > DSM-4660 > Desulfatiglandales > HGW-15 > CAYTUL01. The sequence goes on from CAYTUL010000130.1 coordinate 5,324, forward strand.
GAAGGTCTTTTAGGACCGGACAAAGACTGTTTCGATCTTTTCATGTCCGCCTTCCCTGCGGGAACGGTAAGCGGCGCCCCAAAGATACGCGCCATGGAAATTATCAGTGAACTGGAGCCCTGTCAGAGGGGACCCTATGCAGGGGCGGTCGGCTATTTCGGTTTCAGCGGGAATATGGATTTCTGCATAACGATCCGGACGATTACCATAAACAATGATAAACTTTCAATACAGGTCGGCGCCGGTATTGTCGCGGACTCGGTCCCTGCAAATGAATACGAAGAGACTTTAAGAAAAGCAGGTGCCATGTTTAAGGCCATTGAAAAGGTGAGAGAAAATGATTCTGCTAATTGATAATTACGATTCCTTTACATACAATCTGGTCCAGATTCTGGAAAACATGGACCAGAGAATAAAGGTCTTCCGAAACGATCAGATAGATATTCAAGGCATCCATTCATTGAGGCCTTCGGCCCTCATGATCTCACCGGGGCCGGGCACACCGGCCAAGTCCGGTATATCCGTTGAAGCCGTCAGAAATTTCGGCCACAGGATTCCCATTCTCGGGGTTTGCCTCGGACACCAGGCCATCGCCGAAGCCTATGGCGGTAGGATAGTCAGGGCCGACCGAATCATGCACGGAAAGACATCCATGATCTATCACGACGGCCGCGAACTCTTTCAGGACCTGACAAGCCCCTTTGAAGCGGTCCGTTACCATTCACTTATTGTGGAGAAGGACACGCTGCCCGATTGCCTCGAGGTGAGTGCCTGGACGGAAAATGGTGAGATAATGGGATTAAGACATCGTGAATATCCGGTCGAAGGGGTCCAGTTTCATCCTGAGTCCATTTTGACGGAAGCGGGAGGCCGGCTTTTGAAAAATTTTTCATGTATGGGAGGTTTGGACCATGATTAAAGACTACATTGCAAAAATTGTCAGCGGCGAGGATCTATCGGAATCCGAGATGGAAAAGGCCATGGATGAGATTATGTCCGGTGAGGCGACACCGGCCCAGATCGGGGCCTTTATTACGGGACTGAGACTGAAAGGGGAGACCGTTGACGAGATCTCCGGCGCGGCCAAGACAATGAGAGCCAAGGCTACTAAAATAGATGTGGGGAATCAGCTTGTTAACATCGACCGGGATGATATCAATATTGAAGATGAAACTATTCTCGATATTGTGGGCACTGGTGGAGACGGCACCCGCACCTTCAATGTTTCTACAACGACCGCCTTCGTAGCGGCGGGAGCGGGTCTCAAGGTAGCAAAACACGGCAACAGGGCTGTATCCAGCATGTGCGGAAGTGCGGATGTCCTTGAGAATCTGGGCGTAAACCTTGAAATAACACCTGCGGATGTAGAAAGGTGTATTAAAGAGATAGGAATCGGTTTCCTGTTTGCTCCCCTGTTCCATGGTGCCATGAAGCATGCCGCCGGACCAAGGAAAGAGATAGGAATTCGGAGCATCTTTAATCTCTTAGGTCCTGTAACCAACCCTGCAGGGGCTTCTGTCCTGGTCCTCGGGGTATACGAACTCGATTTAACGGAGAAAATAGCCCTTGTTCTAAATAAGCTTGGGACCAAAGAGGCCTTTGTAGTCTGTGGCGAGGGCACCTTTGATGAGATAAGCATCTGTGGTCCTACAAGAATATCCCATCTGAAAAATGGTCAAGTTCATACATTCCATATAACACCGGAAGATCACGGCTTCGAGAGAGCGGCCCTTGATGACATTGTGGGTGGAAACGCGGCCGAAAACGCGAATATAGTCCGGAATATTCTAAATGGCGAAAAAGGTCCAAAAAGAGACATGGTTCTTTTAAACGCGTCGGCGGCCTTTATCGGATCCGGTCTCGCGGATGATTTTAAGGAAGGGATCAAGATAGGGGAAGATTCTTTAGACTCCGGTCGGGCCCGTGAGAAGCTTGAAAGGCTGATCGAGT
>CAYTUL010000130.1:7373-9201 GCA_964441135.1 uncultured Desulfobacteraceae bacterium
CATGCACCCGCGATTAAAAGAGATCCTTGAAGAGAAAAAAAAGGAAATCATCAGGCTGAAAAAGAAGGGCCTGAATTTCCCGGACATTGATCTGCCCCCTACTCGGGACTTTAAGAAAGCCATTTCCGTTCCTGGAAATATCTGTCTGATCGCGGAGATAAAGTTCGCTTCCCCGTCTGCCGGGGCAATTCGAGCGAAGACCGATCCGGTCTCTATCGGGAGAATCTATGAAGATGCGGGCGCATCCGCGATCTCTTTTCTTACGGATAGTAAGTTCTTTAAAGGGGACTTAGGTGATTTGCCTGCTCTCAAAAAAGCAGTCAATCTCCCAATCCTGCGTAAAGACTTTATTATGGATGAGATTCAGGTGAGAGAGGCATTCCATTATGGCGCGGATGCGATACTCCTGATAGCGCGTATCCTGTCTTCGGTTCAATTAAAGGACCTGATCGATCAGAGCCTGGAATTGGGGCTGATCCCCTTAACCGAGATCCATGACATGGAAGATCTTGAAAAGGCCATGACATATAAGGCCGAGGTAGTTGGAATCAATAACCGGGATCTCGATAGCTTTGAAGTAGATACGAACAGGACCCTTGAGCTTGCACCCGCAGTGCCCCGGGAATGCGTGATCGTATGCGAAAGCGGAATCAATGGGGAAAGAGATATCGAGGCCCTGAAAGGGGCAGGTGTGCAGGCGGTGCTGGTGGGTTCCTCGCTGATGAAAAGCAGTGATATAGGGAGGAAGACAAAAGAGATTGTAAAAGCCGGGTATGGGGGATGAGAAACCGGTATGGTAAAAGTCAAGATTTGTGGGATAACGAATATGAATGATGCGAATATGGCTGTCGATTCGGGGGCGGACGCGCTCGGTTTTATCTTCGCTTCCAGCCCGCGGAGTACATCACCGGAGACCGCACGCGATATTATTCAGGCTTTACCGCCATTTGTAAAAAGTGTGGGTGTTTTTGTCGATGAGGATCCGGCTGTAATAGAGGAACTCATCGATACCTGCGGGCTTGATCTGGTTCAACTCCATGGAAGTGAATCCCCTGAGGTCTGTGAGAAATTCATGCCCCGGACAATTAAGGCACTAAGGATCAGGGACGATTTCAATCCTCAGACTCTCACTATATATAAAGGAAAGATCAAAGCACTTCTTCTTGACACCTATTCCGAAAAAATGGCCGGCGGTACGGGGTTGAACTTTGACTGGGATCTGGCCCTAAGGGCCAAGAGGGTGGGCATACCCATCATCCTGGCCGGAGGTCTTGACCCGTCAAATATCGAGAGGGCTGTCTCCACGGTTATGCCATACGCCGTTGATGTGAATAGCGGTATCGAGGAGAGTCCTGGGATAAAAAGTCCTGATCTCGTGAAAGAGCTGTTTGAAAGAATAAGGAGAACCAGGAGATAGAACACATATTTCTGGCTCCTGACCCCTTCTTTAACATATGTTCGGAGGATTCTTATTTATATGATAACAACACGCTATTACGGAGATTTTGGGGGCTCCTATATTCCCGAGATCCTTGTTTCCACCTTTGATCAGCTGGTCAGGGCCTTTAAATCGGCGAGGGAAGATCCTGCCTTCTGGCGAGAGTATGTTGACCTGATGTCTACCTATTCATGCAGACCGACGCCCTTGACATTCGCCGAAAATCTTACCCGCCACTTTCATGGCGCCCGCATCTATATTAAGAGAGAAGATCTGAACCATACCGGCGCTCATAAAGCAAACAATGTCATGGGGCAAGGCCTTCTGGTCAGGAGAATGGGAAAGACACGCGTTATAGCCGAGACCGGTGCCGGCCAGCATGGTGTGGCC
>CAYTUL010000131.1:0-9157 GCA_964441135.1 uncultured Desulfobacteraceae bacterium
ATCGTCCTGACGTCTGAGGGTTTCAGTTCAATCACGCAATTCCGGTTGTGCTTGGGGTCATCTGGATTGTATTCCAGGATACCGGCCCACCCCCTCCTGATTCCTAAAGCTTTTACTCCTTCGCTATCGGCCCTGTTAACAAGGGCCTTAATGCAGGGGTTGAGACCGGGTACATCTCCCCCCCCGGTAAGTATTGCTATCGTTGGTTTTTTCTTGCTCGCCTTTACCATGTCAGGCTCCTTTAATCTGAGATATTTGAGCTGAATACTATGATCGTGTTCAATATAATAGGAATTTGCGAATCTACAGAAGACAGTCAAACGGATCAGTATCCCTACATTTTAACCTAACTTCCATGAATAAGAAAGAGATTAATTGAAATTTTAGGACGGCCCGATCAATGACCACGGTTTCCTGTCCTAAGGTCCTGAGAATACCCGAAACCCATTTCCACCTTTTAAGGATTCATTGAAGACTTTACAAAAAGAAAAAAAGTTACTATTTTAAGGCCTCTCTTGGAAGGAGGTATATCGATGACTGCCGCTACGAAAATTCAAGCTGCCATGGAAAACTCTTCATGGATCCGGAAGATGTTTGAAGAGGGTGCGAAGAGAAAGGCCGAATTCGGCGACGACAATGTATTTGATTTCAGCCTCGGCAACCCGAACCTTGAACCACCGTCTGAGTTTAAACAGATTATTAAGGATCTGGTAACTTCCAGTGCTGAAGGTCAACATGCCTATATGCCCAACGCCGGTTATGAGGATACCAGAAGGGCGGTGGCGGACTATCTCTCGAAGAATAATAACCAGACATTTTCTCCCAGGGATATCGTTATGACAGTGGGGGCCGCGGGCGCGATGAATGTCGTTCTCAAAACGATCCTGAATCCCGGGGATGAGGTTATCATCCCGCGTCCATATTTCATGGAATATGATTTTTATGTGGACAATCATCAGGGAGTGAAGAAAGCGGTTCCCACAAAGGATGATTTCTCACTTGACCTTGAGGCAATAGGAGAGGCCGTCACGGCAAGGACAAAGGCCCTGCTGATTAATTCTCCGAATAACCCCACGGGCAGGATCTATTCCAAGGCGCAATTAGACAGCCTGGGCCGATTGCTGAAGGAGCACAGTGACAGGCTTGGCCGGCCTATCTACCTCATATCGGACGAGCCTTACAGGAAAATAGCCTATGACGGTGTAGCGGTCCCGAGCATCTTTAATGCCTATTCCGAGAGCTTTGTGGTAAACTCTTTTTCTAAGGATCTCTCCCTGGCGGGGGAAAGGATCGGCTATGCGGCGATCAATCCTGATATCTCTGATAGGGACGTGCTGGTGGCCGGCCTGGTGCTTTGCAACAGGATAATCGGTTTTGTCAATGCCCCGGCCTTGATGCAGAGGGTCGTATCCGGCCTGTTAGAGGTTAGTGTGGATGTATCCATCTATCAAAGGAAGAGGGATATGCTTTTTGAAGCTCTTAGTTCTTTTGGATATGAAATCACCAGGCCGGAGGGTGCTTTCTATCTATTCCCCAAGAGCCCCATCCAGGATGACGTGGAGTTTGTCTCCGCGCTCCAGGAAGAAAATATCCTGACTGTTCCTGGGCGGGGACTAGGAGGACCGGGACATTTCAGGATAGCCTACTGTGTACCTGACCGTGTCATCGAGCGGTCCTTACCGGCATTCGAGCGGGCGATTAAAAGATATATTAAAGGATAAAAGGAGCATTCCATGTATTCGAAGACGATTTCCCTTAGATTTCCGAAAAAAGTGGTCACGGAGCCCATCGTCGTGAACCTGGTCAAGAAATTCGATCTCACCTTCAATATCCTCAAGGCGACCCTCTATCCCAGGAGGGAAGGCTTTATGGTTCTGGAGTTGAGCGGTCACAGGAAGAACTATCAAAAAGGGATTAAGTACCTGAAGGATCTCGGGATCAAGGTGGAAAGCATCGGACAGGATATCCGGAGAAACGAGGAAATATGTTTCCAATGCGGCGCCTGCACCGCCGTATGCCCGACAGGAGCCCTCCATATCCAGAGACCCGGAATGGAAGTCATCTTCGATACGGAAAAGTGCAGTGCCTGTGAACTGTGCGTGGCGGTATGTCCGGCCAGGGCCATGGTGGTAAAGTTTGACAGGAGTCTGCTTGATTGACAGGTCTTCATCCTTTTTATATCTCATATCCTATAGGGTTCCTGGTTCCCCGTTCAAGCCCGCCCTGGCGCAACGGCCGTTGTCAGGATGTTAATCCTTTGGCCGGTTAATAGTATGTACCTTTCATCCATATCATTTAAATCAGGTCTGGGCCAGGGGTTCAAAGGTTATTAAGGCATAAAGCCACAGTCCATGAGGGCATGTTTTTGAAAAGCTGAAAGGGCCACCCAATGGGCGAGGTTATGTGCACTGCCGGATTCCCTTATAACCTTTTGTAAATCGTGATATTGACACGTTTTAACCTTGAACCGTAAACCGCCTAACCCAGGTTCTAATCATGGCTGAAAAGACATTCAGGATTATAACCCTCGGCTGCAAGGTGAACCAGTATGAATCGGCATATTTGAAGGAGAGATTCATTGAAGAAGGGTGGGATCTGAGCCTATCCGATGATAAACCGGATATGACGATCATAAACACCTGTATCGTCACCCAGAGAGCTTCCTGCCAGTCGAGACAGGCTATAAGGAAGGCAATAAGAGAGAATCCTTCAGGGATCATCGCTGCCATAGGCTGCTATGCCCAGGTATTTCCGGATGAGTTGTCGGACATAAGAGGAATTAACATTGTAGCAGGCAACAGAGACAAAGCCAAATTGCCTGATTTGTTGTTGAAGACTTCCGAGTCACCTGTACCATGCATTGTCTCAGAGGGTTTCGGTGGGGATACGCCCTTTGATTTCAATCCCATAAGGGGGTTTCCCGGGCGAACGAGGGCCTTTTTAAAGATCCAGGATGGGTGTGAATCATTTTGCAGTTATTGTATCGTGCCCTTTGCCAGAGGGCCTTTGAGGAGCCTTGCCCCTAACAGGGTGATTGAGACTCTGGGATCCTTGTGTAAAAACGGTTATAGGGAGGTGGTGCTGACAGGTGTGCATCTGGGAAGATACGGGGTTGACCTTGACGGGGTGGTCGATCTCAAGGGGCTGCTTCGGTGGATCGGGGATGAAGGATTCCCCATCAGGATAAGGCTCAGTTCCCTTGAACCGAATGAGATAGACCGGGATATGATCGATCTGATCGCTTCCGAAGAGTGGATCTGCAAACACGTTCACATACCTCTTCAGAGCGGGGATGATGGGGTCCTTAAAAGGATGAACCGGCATTATGGGTCCCTGCGGTTCGCAGGCTTGATCGAGCGCATCCACGAAAGAATGCCCTTAGCTGCCATCGGACTGGATACAATGGCAGGATTTCCAGGGGAAGACGACCGGGCCTTTCGGAATACCTTCTCTCTTGTCAATGATTTACCGATATCCTACCTCCATGTTTTCCCATTCTCACCCAGAAAGGGAACGACCGCCATGGAGTATAGGGACCGGGTCAGTGATGATCAGATAAAAGAGAGGGCAAGAAGATTAAGGGAGTTGGGAAAGAGGAAACGTGAGATCTTTTACCGTTCCTGCCTGGGCAAGGAGTTCTCGGTGCTGACGGAAGGATGGCATTCGGAAGAAAAGAATGAGATCAAGGGATTGAGCGACAACTATCTTTCCGTTATCTTTCAGTCACCTCTTTTAATCAAGAACAGGATATTGAAGGTCCGCATTGAAGAAGTGAATAAGATTAACATCGTGGGAAGACCTGTAGAGGATTTATGTGAAAAAGCCGGAATGCCCCGTGCTGTGCACGCGGGCACTGCCCCTAAATGAATGGCCAATAGGGGTTTGGGGTCATGAGCGCCCAGGACGATGGGCATTCAAGCCTAGGATTCCTTCGCACGGATGATTATTTATTCCCACCTGGAGAGCGTGCGATCACGCCTATTTCTTCTTTTAAGGACGCTGTTTCTTATGTTTTCTTGCCTCTTCCTTCCAGCCTTTTTTCTTTTTTCCTCTTCTCTTGCGGGATCCATCCATGTCCATGTCTCCTCTTAAAAGAAAGGTCCCCGCACGGAAATCAGGGGTGACTTCCGGGCTTTCCTTGGATCTTTTTTCCTTTGCCTTTACAACGGCCTTGGGCAAAGGTGGTCCCGCAATATATCTGACCGGTATCTCGGGGGCTAAAAAAAGATCCCCGAAAGAGTAAAACAGGACACCCTCCTTACAAGCCGTATTTGCCATGATTTCCAGTATCACGGGCCTCTGATCACGGCGTTTTCCTATTCTTAAGGCCATTTCGCGTTCAGGAGAAAAAACGTGATATCTATCCTTAGCGGCCAGGAGCCCCTTATCCATCACTAGGGGATGGGCCTTTCTCCTTATACCTGTGAAGAGGGTTTTAGGGAGTGACCGGGCGGGAATTTCAAGGTCAAGATTCCAGCCCCTATCTGACGGCCTGATCCGCTTTTCCTCGAATTGGAAGAGGTTCCGGTCTTTACCCATAAGGACCTCATTTATATGACCCTGTCTTACATACCCCCAGCCTGGTTCCTCATGTATGGCCTGAAGCAGTTCCTTAAACAAAAAGAATCCATCGGGCCCCGGGACCAGACCGAACTCATGGGGTTTATACACCAGGATATAGACCAGAAAGCGGCTAAGGTCTTCAATTTTGATACGGGATCTTTTACGCATTTCTTTATCCTCAAACTGTCAGTCGGGCGGCCATCAAGTAAATGTATTATCGAAGGGGAACAATGGAGGATTCTATAATAATATAAAAGGGTTGAAAAGAGGGTTAATGGATTCTGCAGCTATCCCGTGACCGACCATATCTGATAAGGCTTGCCGGAAAAAGACCGGTTCGAAAAGGCAGGATAAAGACACCGGGAATGGCGGATTGTATCAATTACCTCTAAAATAATGGTCCTGGCAGACCTGACATAGTCCCGAAATACTGTATTCCAGCTTCGAGGAATGGTCCCTGAATACCCGGGCGGGCTTGCCGCACATAATACAGGTAACAGTCGATTTTGCCATCGCATAATTGGCTCTATAGGAGTTGGCTGAGATACAATCCAATAATTTTTGAAGTTTTTCCATTCGAAACTACCAATTTTAAATAGATTACAGCAATTGTCGAATTGAAAGTGTACGCCCTTCAAAATCGAGAGACAGACATTAAACGCCTGTAAAAATAACATCGACACTAAAGTGCAAAATCTTAAATCCTTTTTTATCTTTCTATTACTCATGATTTTTCATTCTTAGGTAGGCATCGATGAAAACATCGATATCCCCGTCCATAACCCTTTCCAGGTTGCCCACCTCTTCGTTTGTGCGATGATCTTTCACAAGCCTGTAAGGATTGAAAACATAGGACCTTATCTGGCTTCCCCATGCGATCTCTTTCTGATTCAGGTGCATTTCCTGCTTTTTCTTTTCCTGCTTGCCCTTTTCCAGATCGTAGAGTCTCGCGGTCAGGACTTTCATGGCCATCTCCTTATTCCGGTGCTGGGACTTTTCGTTTTGACACTGGACAACGATTCCCGTTGGCAGATGGGTGATCCTGATTGCGGAACTCGTCTTGTTTACGTGCTGACCGCCCGGGCCACTCGCCCGGAAGGTATCCACACGGAGGTCCTTCTCATCTATGGTAATGTCGATGTCGGTATCCACCTGTGGCAGAACGGACACGGACGCGAAGGAAGTGTGTCTCCTGCCGGTAGCATCGAAGGGGGAGATCCTGACCATCCGATGAATCCCGTGCTCTGATTTCAGATATCCATAGGCATAGGGACCGTTAACCGTGATGGTTACATTTTTTATACCCGCCTCATCACCCTCTAAGTAGTCTATTATCTTAGTGGACATGTTGCGGGATTCGCACCAGCGTAAATACATTCTGAATAGCATCTCGACCCAATCCTGGGCCTCCGTTCCACCGGCCCCGGCGTTAATGGAGACAATCGCGTTCCTTTTATCATCAGGGTCTCCGAGGAGAGACTGGAATTCTAACTGTTCTATGTCCACTTCCAGGCGATGTATATCCTTTTCAACCTCTTTCAGGGTAACTTCGTCCTCTTCCTCAAGCGCCATCTGGGAAAGGATCTTGGCATCTTCGGCCTCTCTTGAGAGCTTTTGCCACAGATCAATATCCTCTTTGAGTGAGGCCCTTTCCTGGTTTATTCTTGAAATCTCATCCTGGTTCCTTTGCCAGAAGTCGGCTTTTGCCATAGTCTTCTCTATTTTTTCAAGCTCCTTTTCTCCCCGATCCAGGTCAAAGATGACCTCGAAGTTCGGTCAGTTTTTCAATAATCCTATGGATTTTATTAACGAATTCGGTATCCATTATTATTCTCCTTTTATATCTTAGGGATTGTCACAGGTCGTTTTTTCCTACAAAGGTATATCATGCAATATCCGAACCGGAAATTACCGGAATTTATAGATGATTATCTTTTTTTAAATCGATGATAACATAATTCGTTTAAAAAATGAATCAAGCATATAAATATAAGCAGATAGACAAAGATATCTCCATACCTGGAATAAAAAGTCAGTTGTTCATTACCGATCGCGACATCCCCTATAAGCACCTCTTCGCAAAAGAGGTCTCCCACCCTGGTGATCCTTCCCATCCTGTCGATGAAGGCGCTGAAACCTGTATTCGCGGCCCGGATCAAGGGTCTCCTGTTCTCCACCGCCCTGAAGAGACACATGATAAGATGCTGATAGGGCGCGCTGGACATCCCGAACCAGGCATCATTGGTCAGGTTGACGAGTATTTTGGCGTCCTTCATTACGAGGTGTCGGGAGAGCTCGGGGAAAATAGACTCATAACAGATCAGCAAGCCGGTCGGGAGATCCGGGAGGCTTAGGGGGGTTCCCTCTCTACCCGAAGCAAAATCTCCGGCAGCCGGTACCAATCTGTGGACAAAACGAAGGAACCTTTTCAAGGGGACATATTCTCCAAAGGGCACGAGGTGAACCTTATCATAAAAACCGGTTACAAGACCACGGGGTGTGATATGATAGGCCCGGTTATAATAACGTACGCCGCCCCCTTCCCTCCTGTAGGCAGGGCTGCCAAAGATCAACTGGGCCCCTGACTCCATCGGAATGCCAATGACCCGTTCCGTTAACTCGTTGGGATCCTGAAAGAAGAAGGGAACAGCCGTTTCCGGCCACACAATGAGGTCCGGTCCATACTTATATATTGACCTGGATAAACGGAGATATATGTCTATGGTTTTTTTCTGGTACACAGGATTCCACTTGATGGACTGATCGATGTTTCCTTGAATAACTGCGACTCTGACCGATCTTTTTTCTCCCGTTTTCACGCTATATTCCGAGAAGCGGTAACTACCATAGGCAATTGTAAAGATAAAAAGAGACGCTACAACCAGCAGCTCGAAACCGAACAGCCTTTTTTTATGCTGAGAATGGCCATCAAGAAAAAGGAGATATAACAGGGCATTAACGGCGAGAATTAAAAAGGACAGACCGTAGACACCAACACTGTCCGCCACTTGAATCAAGAGAGGATGGCCATACTGGCTGTAGCCCAGAAGACACCATGGAAAGCCCGTTAATAATTTTGCCCGGGCAAATTCAAGGGATACCCAGGCCGAGGCGATTAACAGGACCTGGAATCGCGATCCATGAAAATGGTGAAAAAGAACGGAAAAGAGGCCTGGATAAATGGAAAGATAAAGGCATAAGAGGACCAAGACTCCGAAGCTTACTATAATATTTAAACCGCCATAGGCTCCAAGAACCAGAATGATCCAGTATATGAGCGTTAAATAGTGGGCAAGTCCTGTGACAAAACCCAACTTGAAAGCACCCGAAGGGGACTCGTTTTCAAGGCTTTTAAAAAGGGGGACCAGCGCGAACCATGCCAACCATTCTAATTTTCCCGGGGGAAAGGAAGCTGTCAGTAGTAACCCGGAAAGGATAGACCAGAGTATTTTTCTTGTAGGCGTGTAATCCATTACGGATAGAGTATTTAATAATATTTCATATGTAAAAAATGATAAAAAGATGATTGAAACAGGTCAGTATTGATTATTTTTCATAAACATGGGATCGGATGGAATTTGGATTTTATATTACACCAATAATATTTTTAAGCTGTTTGAATGTCAAGTTGCTATAAAATCTTGAGATATAAGGGCAAATAAATCTTGACATTGAATTATCCTTTGATAATAATAGACGTTTTTATAAAGGGAAAATGTTGATCAAAGTCTTCCTGAAGCGGAAAGTGGCAGTAAGGGTAGACGACTATCCCGGGCGGGCATAGCTCAGTTGGTAGAGTACAAGCTTCCCAAGCTTGGTGTCGCGGGTTCGAACCCCGTTGCCCGCTCCAGAGCTTTCCCTTTTATAAGACCTGATTCCCTTTTTGAGGTTGTTGACCATACTTTTACTGGTGGTTGATCTTCTTCGAATTGTGGACGCGGTGCGGTGTTGGTTGATTGTATTGCATTTAAGAGTTTTTAGCAATTAAACTGACAACATGATAGTCTGCAGTTCTGAAGCGGGTCTAAATCGCCCGCTTTTTTTTTAGGCTCTTGAAGTTCATGGCCTTGTAAAGATCCTCCGTTGTTTTTTTTGGTTCCAGAGGGTCCGGGTCGGGCAGAGGGAATTCAATCCCGGCCCGGATAAAATATACAGCGAACCGGGGTGTTACCCTGAATTCGGGTGTGATATAGGGAAAGACCGTGGTGAATCCGGTTTTGATCACAAAAAGGGTCACCAATCTTATCGAGCCGATCCTTGATGAGATCGGTTTTGAACTTGTCCATGTGGAATACCTTTCCGAGCATGGGAGGTGGGTCCTGAGGATATATATAGACAAGGACGGGGGTGTTACCATAGATGATTGTGCAATGGTCAGTAGAGAATTGGGAGATCTTATAGATATTAAAGATCTTATCGGGCACGGATATGTTTTAGAGGTATCATCGCCGGGCATTAACAGGCCTCTTATCAAGGAGGCTGATTTTCACAGGGCCATCGGCAAGAAAATAAGGGTCAGGACGTCTGCCGCCGTCAACGGGCGTAAAAACTTTTCAGGACATCTCAAGGAATTTAAGGAAGAGATATTATATAT
>CAYTUL010000132.1:0-9131 GCA_964441135.1 uncultured Desulfobacteraceae bacterium
CCGGGAAAGAGATTGCTGAGCACCCAAACTTTTGAAAAGGACTAAATAGTTACAAAATCTTAAATTCTTCCGGAACCGTCTCGTAATCGCGGTCCCGGCACATCCAATCATTACTTTATTGCGACCTGCACATAACCGGACTTACCCGTATTGTGATCCAGGGCCAGTACTGTGATGAGAGTATTAGGAGCAATGGAGCCAATTAGGTCGACGAAGCTCTGGACACCTTCAACCTCCTGGCCGTTGACCTGGAGGATGATATCACCCACTTCAAATCCTACTTTAGCAAGTGGACCATCTACAGCTAACCAGAGGATTGCCACACCCTGTTGAGAATTCAAATTATAACCTTTTGCTTCCTTCGGAGTGATAGGCCGAAACTCCGCTCCCAGCCGATCCTTAAGGCGGTTCGCCAGCATCTTGACAGCGTCTTCCATATTTCCAATTTTAACAGTAAGGTCTTGCCGTTGCCCTTTTCGTAATACGGTTATCTTGACCTCCTTACCGATTGGCGTGTTTGCCACCTGATTTCTCAAGGCGCTTGCATGTAATATCTCCTCATCATTAAATACAATCACAATATCGCCTCTTTTAAGGCCTGCCTTTTCAGCCGGTCCTCCCTTAAAAACATCGGCGATCAATGCCCCACGAGGACTGTCTAGGCCAAAGGATTTAGCCATGTCAGGAGTTAATTCCTGAATGCTGATTCCCAGCCATCCGCGTGTCACCTTGCCGTGGTCAATAAGCTGCTTTGTCACATGCAATGCCATATTGATGGGAATGGCAAAACCGATCCCTTCAAAACCCCCGGATTGTGATACGATTGCTGCGTTGACACCGATCACCTCCCCCTGGAGATTCAAGAGCGGACCGCCGCTGTTTCCCGGATTGATGGCCGCATCCGTTTGAAGAAAATCCTGATAGCTGCTGGGATCGGTTATGCCCTGCCTGTGTTTCGCACTGATGATCCCCTGGGTTACAGTCTGATCAAGACCTCTTGGATGTCCTATGGCGACAACCCATTCTCCTACCTTTACCTTATCGGAATCCCCAAAGGTCACATGGGGCAGTGGTTTTTCTGTCGATATTTCAATAACCGCCAAATCCGTTTTGGGATCTGTTCCGATTAGTTCGCCCGGATATTCTTTGCCGTTGGAAAGCAGGACATCGATCTTGCTCGCTCCACCAACGACATGATTATTGGTAAGAATATGCCCCTGTGCATCCATGATGATTCCGGTGCCTAATCCTTTCAATTCCCTTTTGAATTTTTTGGGCATATTCGGTTGGCCAAAGAAATAATGAAAGAAAGGGTCGTTTTCGAAAGGCAAAAATGGATTCGCCACTTCCTGCCGCTCTATGACCTCAATATGCACGACGGCCGGTATATTCTGTTCTGCCACCTTAGAAATCGCCGTTCTCAGATCTAATGCGGCATTGGGGGCCTCATTCCCATGTGAAAACGCTATAAAAGGCAGGGACAGTAAAGATAAAAAAATTCCTACAATGAATATGGTTAACAACGAATGTCTATATTGATAAACAAATCTGTTCATAATTTTCCTCCTTGTTCTCGAATTTTTATTTATAGTACTACAAAGACCTTTATTTTTCTTAATTGATACGGAAAAATTCCTCGTTGGTTTTTGTATTTCTCCAAGTTCTTCAAAGTCCTGTTGAAAATACCTGCTTTACATCATGCTTGCGACGCTCAAATACCCTTTATATCTTCTCTCGCCCTGAGGGCATTTATCTACATTCTGAAAGTCTCCCCCTAGGAGGATATCTTTCTGTATTCTATTGACCGGTTTCCTGAATCTGCCCCAGTCCCTATCTAATTGTTTCATCTGGTCGGGAAGAATCAGGATACATCCAAGTGTTTTTTTCATCTTTTTAAGTTCATCGAGTAAGTTATCGAGGGTTAAGAATGCTTGATGAAAATGGTTAAAAATTTGCCAGTCGCCATGATTCTGATATGTTTGGCCCATAAGTGCGACACAATCAACCTGCATGACGATTACTTCGGACTCCAATGTTTTCAGATATTCGATTGATTGGATCAGGTCATTGATCTTATGCTCCCTGAGCCAGTTACAATACTCTCTTTCCGCTATTTCAAGATCCCTCTGGAATATTTCCGTGTCGACCAAAAGTGTCCGGATGTCTTTCTTTATTTCAGGATACATGCCGTTGCTCCTTCTTGTTTAATCAATTAAATCATAGCCTTCCTGCCTTCATTAACCCTATTATATACATTGAGCGTTTCATCAGCCTTTCGGGAAAATTACAAATTTGTAAGGTTTAAACGAAATTGACGGAACAGGATCCGGGGTGGATGCTGATAGGTAACATGGATTAGGGAATCCCATTAACAGGGCTGCTGTTCTTCAAGGAATAATCCGGATCATGGCGGTGTGATGTTTTTTTTCGGCCTTAAACACCGCAAATCGCACGCTAGGAGGACCGATAATCTGTACAAGGAAAGTGGTTGCAGTAATCACCAGTATGATGGATTGCGCTGTCTCATGGGGTAATTGATGGCCCGCGAGAATCGCTAAGCCTATAGCGACATAAGATAAGCTACCGCAAGTACGATCATCCAGCCGGCCATGGCCTTGGGCTGGAGCCGAGCGCCCGCTAACACAAAGAAAAGAACAAATATGGGCGGAGCGAATCGTGATAACTGATCAACGCTTCTCGACTCTTTCGCGGAGCAAGGTTGACTACTATGACACCGCTGCTCATGGCTGCTAAGATAAGGTCAAGATCCAGGTAATGACATATCCCGATAATGGATAACAGGCAGCCGATACACAGGGGAAGAATCATCTCTCGTTGATAAAAAAAGCGTAAAACGAGAGTGTAGGCTGTTCCCATCAGCGTACCCAGAATGATCGAACCCAGGATATCATAGAGCGGTTTGCCGAGTACAGCCATTAGAGAGAAACCCGGGTTTCCTGACAAAAGATCAACCAAAGAGGACGCAAAACCGAAAAGGAGCAAAGCCAGCCCATCGTCAAGGGCAACGATGGCCATCATCGTGGTCGTGAGAATTCCCCGGGTCTTATATTCCCATAGAACGTCCACGGTTTCTGATATTACCGGAGGATGAAACTTTTGGGATGTCTATTGAGTGGCAACGGCAAGATATTAAGTCATTTTTCGGCAGGGAGAGAAATGACGAATTTTGATCCCTTTCCTGGTTCGCTCGTGACATCAACACTACCTTCATGAGCCATGACAATTGCCTTCACCAGGCTGAGGCCAAGACCCAGCCCCTTTTCCGAACGGCTTCGATCACTCCGGTAAAGACGATCCCATATATGTGGAAGGTCATCATGGTGAATGCCACATCCCGTATCATTGATCGTGAAAAGGACCCGGTTATCCCTTTTTTCGGCTTCCAGCTCCACACTACCGCCGTCCGGCGTAAACTTTATGGCATTGTCGAGTAAATTGGCAAGAACCTGCCTTATGCGATTCGGATCCACCGAAAAATGGAGGTCTTCCGGGAATTGGGTCTGCACCCGGATATTCTTCTCTTCTGCGATATAGGCGTAAATATCCACGACCTGGTTTATGAGGGAAGAGACACTAACACTTTTCCTCTCCAGGTTAATCGTACCCGTTTCCGCCTCTGAAATATCCATCAGCGTGTTTAGCATTCTCAGGATCAACTCCGATTCTTCCAGGCAGTCGGATAGGGCTTCCTTAAGGCTGGCGGCGGTAGGCTTATCTTGAAGTGCCATCTCGGCCGTTGTACGTAACCTCGTCAGAGGAGTACGCAGGTCATGAGCCACATTTTCCAATGAATCCTTCATCCCTTTAATGAGAGACGCAATCCTTCGCAGCATCCGGTTAAAAAGGGTAACAAGTTCATCGAGTTCGTCGCCGGTATAGGACCTGGGCACATGGGCATTCATCTCACCCAAATCAATAGCTCTGACGATTTGAATCAGACTGCGTACCGGTCTAAGGGCCCGGAAAGCAACTAACGCGCCGCCGGCAAAACCAAGCAATACCAGGGGAGCGGTAATGAACATAAATATTTGCCGAAAATGCTGTAAAACCCTGTTACGTTCCTCGTTGCTTTTACCTACCTGGAGGAAAAAATCCCCGCTCAAAGATATGGATGCAATCTCCAGCTCATTTCCATGATCTTCAAGCGGGAGATAGGTCCATGTTGTGCCCTCACCGGGTTTTATATTCTCAAGGGACTTGAGATGAAATTTCACCCACTGGTAAGGAAGGATCAGAAAAAGGGTTTTGCCCTGAGGTCCCGCTATCCTTATAAAGTAAGGGTTCGACTTACCGAATTTTTTATCCACATCGACTTCCCTTTTTAAGGCCTCGAATCCATCCATTTTATAGACAGCTTTAAGTTCGTTTAGTTTTATCTCGATTGTCTGGTGATCCTGTGTTCGAAGCCGTGATGAAAGGAGAAAGTAGGTAAGCACGAAAAGAAATGCCGAGCTTAAAATAAATAGTGTGAAATACCAAAAAGTCAGTCGAAAACCGATTGTCCTCCAGAACTTCCTATGGGGATTTAAGGACATAGCCGACTCCACGGACAGTATGAATCATCTTTTGTTGAAAGTCCTTATCAATCTTGCTTCTAAGCCGGGAAATCAAAACATCGACCACGTTTGTCTGAGGATCAAAATTGTAGTCCCACACATGTTCCAGGATCATTGTTTTGGATATAACCCTGCTTGCGTTGCGCATGAGGTATTCCAGGAGGGCAAACTCACGGGGTTGCAGGTCGATTCTTTCTTCATCCCGGACAACCTCCCGTGTAAGGAGATCAAGGGAGAGAGACTCCACTTGAAGACGAGTAGGCTCCACGGTCCTGGTGGCGCGTCTTATGATTGCATGGAGACGCGCGAGAAGTTCGGAGAATGAAAAGGGTTTTGTCAGGTAGTCGTCGCCCCCTTTCTGTAATCCTCTGATCCTGTCATCTACGGATCTCTTGGCACTCAATATGATGACGGGTGTATTGATCTTCTGTTGGCGCAGTCTTTCGATAAGGGTCAAACCGTCCAACTTGGGCAGCATGATATCTATGATGGCCGCGTCATAGGGTTCATGCAGCGCCAAGTGCAGGCCGTCTACTCCATCTTCAGCATGGTCCGTGGCAAAACCGGCCTCTTTCAAACCTTTTGAAATAAAAGAAGCAATCTTTTTGTCATCTTCGACCAAAAGCACCCGCATGAAAAATATCTCCTTTCAGTTATAGTTCCTCCATTTTTTATCTTTTTACGGCAATGACCCGACAGGATTGAAGGATTGAATTTTAAAGAGCCGCTGTTTACATGAAAAAGCCAGAATACCCCGCGCTGTGCATACGGGCACTGCCCGTAGATGAATAGTGGAATCTCCTCCGGAGAACGGCTATCATCCATAAAAGAATGGTTAGAAAATAACGAATACATATGTAATTTGTCAAGGAATTATGACAGTTACAAGGCACGAACAACAATTGAAGGAACCGGTGATATTTCGACTCTTCTTGCGTACCTTTGATTCCATAGACAGTATGAGAAATAAGCCCTCATTCCTTTCTATCTTAAGGAAAATCTTCTGACAACACCCCTTTACATGGTTCTTTTTTACTCACATTGCCCCTGAATCAGCCTAAAAATGGATATAAATTACCCAGATCCCTTTCAGGTATCAATGAATCAATCCACCAAAATTTTATTTACTATCAACATGTTATCTAAATTTCTCCCGAGATGGAATAGGAATTGCTATATTTCCTATTAAAATGATCTACTAAAAGAATGATGTCCTATGGACACATGGGCCATGGGACGTCACAGTATCAGAAAAGAAAGGAGTCAGTTATGAAAATCTTTAAACGACGCACCATTCCCTTATCCGCGGCTCTATCTCTATCTTTACTTTTATCCGGGACGAATGCCCTTGCCCAATGGAGTGGTTACGGCGATTGGCATATGGGCCCGGGAATGATGGGAGGCTGGGGCATGGGCTGGTTTGGAGGAATCTTTATGATTGTTTTTTGGGTTCTTATTATTATCGGATTGATCTTCCTAATAAAATGGCTGATCCAGGGCACGAGAGGAGGTCCGAGCAGGCCGTTAAGCGATTCCTCAAGAGCTTTAGATATCCTCAAGGAACGCTATGCACGTGGCGAGATTGATAAGCAGGAGTTTGAAGAAAAGAAGAAAGACATCCTCTAATGATGGGAACGGCCGGTGAGTTAATGTAGACTGAAAGGAGCAGAAGGAGGGATACGAATGGGTAGCGTCCCTTGTTTACGGACAACAAACAAGGGACACTACTTGAAAATGAATAAAACGATATTAAATTGTGATATAGTATATATCATGTTTTGTTATGTTTATTGCAATTAGGGATAATTGAGTTTTTGGTCCTGATACTTGTTTTTCTTAAAATGCATATATTTACAGATCAGTGGGATATAGAATAATGAAAAGATCAGGCCGCCCTTTGAAGCCGATCTTAAACCCCTGAGGAGATAAATCATGGCTAATCAGAAGATAGAACTACCGGTCGTGGGCATGACATGCGCCAATTGTGCGGCAACGGTTGAGCGAACGCTCAAGAGGAAAGTTCCCGGTGTGGCCGATGCCCTTGTTAATTTCGGTACGGAAAGGGCTACTGTGGATTTCGATCCAGCGATTACAAACCCGGCGGCCATGGCCCAGGCGGTGAAAAAGGCGGGCTATGAACTGGTCCTGCCCGAGCCGACCCGCCGGGCGGAACTGCCCGTGATCGGTATGACATGCGCGAACTGCGCGGCAACGGTGGAGCGTACCCTGAAAAAGAAGGTTAAAGGAGTTCATTCGGCAAGTGTGAATTTCGGCACGGAAACGGCATCAGTGGAATTTGATCCGGCAATGACCGATCTCCAGGCCATGGTTGAGGAGGTAAAAAAGGCCGGGTATCAGCTTGTCCTGCCTGCGGAAAAGGCGGATGGAAAGGATGCGGAACAGGAGGCAAGGGAGCGTGAACTCAGAAATCAAAAGCGTTATTTTTTTGTAGGTCTGATCTTCACCCTGCCTCTGTTTGCCCTGAGTATGGGGAGAGACTTCTTTATCCTGGGATCCTGGTCTCATGCCCTGTGGGTCAACTGGCTCTTCCTGTTTTTAGCCGCCCCGGTTCAGTTTTACACGGGCTGGGGGTTTTACACCGGCGGCTGGAAAAGCATAAGGGCGGGCTCCGCCAACATGGATGTCCTTGTGGCCCTGGGCTCTTCAACGGCCTTCTTCTATTCCCTGACCGTACTCATTTTCCCCCATCTCGGGGAACATGTGTATTTTGAAACGTCGGCCCTGATTATTACCCTGATCAAGCTGGGCAAGCTTTTAGAGGCAAAGGCCAAAGGACAGGCTTCGGCGGCCATAAAAAAGCTTATGGATCTCGCTCCGAAAGTGGCCCATATAGAAAAGGAAGACGGCCAAGTCCTGGATATGCCGGCGGACAAGGTCCGGCCCGGTCAGGTTGCCGTGGTCAGACCCGGTGAAAATATCCCGGTGGATGGCGTTGTAATCTCCGGTACTTCTTCCGTTGACGAAAGCATGTTGACAGGGGAATCTATTCCCGTGGACAAGACCGGTGGAGACAAGGTGTTTGGAGCAACCGTCAACCAGCAGGGGCTGCTGAAGGTCAGGGCAACCGGTGTGGGATCCCAGACAGCACTGGCACAGATTATCCGCCTGGTCCGGCAGGCGCAAGGGTCTAAGGCCCCCATCCAGCGTCTGGCAGACAGGGTATCCGCCGTTTTTGTACCCGCTATTATTATAATCGCAGGGATCACGCTGGGTGTCTGGTGGATAGCCGGCGGGGAATTTGTTCCCGCAATGATCCGCATGGTTGCCGTATTGGTCATCGCGTGCCCCTGCGCCCTGGGATTAGCTACGCCCACGGCCATTATGGTGGGCACGGGCAAGGGCGCGAACATGGGCATCCTGTTCAAAAACAGTGAGGCCCTGGAAACGGCCCACAAGCTCAAAACCGTCATGTTTGACAAGACCGGAACCATTACACGGGGAAAGCCGATCCTGAGCGACTGGATTCCATTGAACGGCACGGACGGGGATCAGGCGCTCCTTATGGCGGCCAGCGCAGAGGCCGGTAGCGAACACCCTGTAGCGAAGGCCGTGGTTGCCGGGGCCGAGGGGATGGGTTTATCCCTTCTGCAATTGGAGGACTTTCGGTCGGCAAGCGGCTTTGGACTGGAGGCCAAAGTTTCAGGCCACAAGATCCGCGTGGGGAAACCCTCCTGGTTTGCAGACGGCAAGGGGCTTCCATCGGATGTATCCGGGGTGGTTCATGATGTCGCCTCCCAGGGGAAGACGGTCATGCTTATCGAGATTGACGGTAGCCTGACCGCTGTGATCGCCGTTGCCGATGAAGAAAAGGAAGGTTCGAAAGAGGCCGTCGCCGAGCTGCAGGGCATGGAAATTACGCCCGTAATGCTTACGGGCGATAATCAGGAAGCGGCCAGAGCCATTGCCCAAAAAGTGGGCATTGAAGAGGTCGTGGCGGGCATTCTACCGGATCGCAAGGAGGAGATCGTACGCCAGGCCCATGAAAAAGGTCAGATTGTAGCCATGGTAGGAGACGGCATCAACGATGCCCCGGCTCTTGCAAGAGCCGACGTGGGCGTGGCCATCGGCAGCGGAACGGATGTGGCCATGGAGGCGAGTGACATCACGCTCGTCGGCGGTGAGCTTTCCGGTGTGACAAGGGCCATAAAGCTCTCTAAAGCGACGATGCGAACAATAAAGCAGAATTTGTTCTGGGCCTTCTTTTATAATGTTGCCCTCGTGCCCCTTGCAGCAGGAGCGTTTCATACCGTCGCCTGGGTTCCGGACGTAATCCGGAATCTTCATCCGGCCATGGCCGCAGGGGCGATGGCCCTTTCAAGCGTTACCGTAGTTATGAACAGCCTGAGGCTTTCAAGAAAGCAATTTTGATTCAGTTTCCGGAAGAGTGAGCCCTACGGGCAGGAGCCCGTGGCACCTTGGGTTCGGCGTAACCCGCCGAAGCTCCAGTCCTCCTTCGCCAACCGCCTTCGCATAAAGCTTCGGCACGTCAGGAGGCTTCGGAGGACACCCGCATTCCTCCACGGCCAGGAGGCC
>CAYTUL010000133.1:0-6734 GCA_964441135.1 uncultured Desulfobacteraceae bacterium
GTCTCAAGGGGGCGCAGGATTTCATCCACGAAATCGGTCATTATATCTGGAACGGGTGGTTGATAAGAGATGATGAGCCGGAAAAGAAGAAGGCAGTAAACAACTCCACTATGGATATGGGTAAATCCCGGAGGCGTCTCCGGGAGGAACTGATTCCCGATGCCCATAAAGAATACGCAGGGCTGGTTGGCGCCTATTCGGGGCAGTTCTTAAGAGACCCTGCTAAGACAGGTCTGAGCCATCGAAAGAACGACCTGGAAGAGCATTTTGCCCGCAATTTTGATTATCTTATAAGGGGAAGACCCCTGGATGTCACACCCGATTCAAGGGCCGACGTGGGTAAAATGTTAGACTTTTACAAAGGATACGGCCTGATCGATGTAAATCGTACTGCTTTCTATCCTTATCTCTTAAATGAGATTCATGGGAAAGAGGATCTCCATGTTGTTGATCCCAAGGACGCGGTGGACGGGATCGAATTGACAAGAGACGAACTGTTCCGGTATCACAGGCAAAGACACATGTTTGAGACTGGAAAATGTTTAAGCGAGCCTGGAGAGATTGCCCTCGCGCTGGATCTATCGGAAGATTTTATCCGGTTCTGCATCTCAAAGGGATCCAGGGTCGAGATAAAAGAGGCCCTGAAACAGAAGGGGATCACACTGCTGAAAATTTAAGATCATTTATCCCTATTCGACGACCCGGGATTTTTCAAAAAATCATTTAATGGGATCATGATGCGGTTTGCCTGGGAGTCAGGGAGGAGAAAAGGATAGGCATTTTCCGAAGAGACAGCGGGATAATCGTTATCTTCATCCTTTTCCTTCTTGAATATCGACAGGGTGTATTTTTTTTGCCCCGCTAAACGGACAGTATAGACAGCATCCGTAAAATCCCCTTTTTCTCGGCCTTCGAGGTATTCCCGGCAGTTCAGGGTGGACAGCGCGGTAATCAATCCATCTATCTTATGCTCATCCGCTTCTTTGCCATCCGGGGTCTGCCACATGGATTTCGCCTTTTGAAGTTGCGGCTCTTCTCCCTTTTCTTTTTCAACATTAACCACTTCAACCGGTTCGGTCCTTCGCTTCAGGGTTATCAAAGCCTCATCCGTGGTTATATCCACCTCTTGAATTTCGTCCCTCTCAAATCGAAGAACTGTCTTATCCCGAAGATCCTTGACGGCCTGATCAAATCTGGATCTGAAATTTCCCCCGGCATGATATACACGGTCATCACCGGCTATTTTCACAAATGTGTGGCGAAAGGAGGGGGCCGCTTTCCCTACATCGAATTCCCGTTTCAAGACTTTGCCTGACCACGCCTTCACTGTTATTTTTTTCTCATCTTGAAGGTCGTAGCGGGCATAACTTTTGGATTCTGAAATCAACGCGGTCAACTTCAGAGCCGCAATGATATCCAGAATACCTTTGATCTTGGCAGAATCCGCCGGATATCCCTCCGGTGAAATCGACCACTTCCCATCCTTTTTCTCTAATAAGATCTTTCCCCCGGGTCTTGATATCTCTACTGCAGAGATTTCCGATGCGGGAACTTCAGGTATGTCCGGCAGTCGATAAGGGGTTCTGTCCTTTCGGCCAAGAAGGAGGTACAGGGAGAGGCCGGCAATCAGAATAATGAGAATCAAATACTCCTTTTTAAATTTCATGGATACATTTATCCTCAATTTTGAAACATGATCTGGATCCGTTTTTTTCGAGCATGCCTTAGGAATAGAATGAAGAGGCCGAAAAGGACCACCAACAGGGGTAATCCTATAATATTAAATGTCTTTATGAATGTCCGGATACCTGCGCCGGTCTCCCTGAGGGGATTGAATCGCTGCTCTTTATTCCGCATAATGGCGATATCCTCACGATCGTTCAGATAGTCAATGACATTCATAATAAACATGGCGTTGGGTGTTTTCCCCTCCCTGTCCAACAACGAATCCTTGAGTACTTCGGAAGTAGCGATTAAAAAGATCTTGCCCGGTTCTCCTTTCTTCAGGACTTGGCCTCTCCCTTCAATTTTCGAAAGGTCCATTCCAGGCCCGCCTTCCATCCCGACGTCGGGTTTTTTATCTTCATCTTCCGGTTTTCCGGAATCCTTTTCCGGCATGGGTTTATCGGAAAAATAGCTGGTAAATCTTCCTTCGAGGATATAGGCAAGGGGGAAGCTTTTAAACTGGTCGGGCGTGCTTGGCGGCCGGATAAATAAGGGATTGAGATTTATCCTGCCGGCCATTTCCCAGGATCTTTCCGATGAACTGAATAGTCGTATTTTTTTCAATCCCAGATCCTCAACTTGTTTGCTATTGATCTCTAAGGGTGAAACCTTGAAAAGGAGCAATCCTTTGATATTCTTCATAAATCCTGGATCGTTATTGATAGTCTGGTCCTTGATCAAGGGGGCAAAATAGATAGCCCGTTCTCCACCCCCGGACCGAATTCGCATTCTTTGCTTGTAACAGCTCTCATCCATAACATAGGATTTCTCAATGTAAACGCCGTAATGGTTCAAGAGTTTTTCCAGGCCTGTATCCAGCGGGGATATCATAGGGACCTGGGCGTTTCTCGGTTGTGTCGCGTCCTGCCCTGATGGGTTCACCTCATGGAATCTATCCAAGAAAAGGGCTAAGGTTTTTCCCTTCATAAGAAATTGGTCGATCTGGAAGAGTTCGTAATCGGTAAAATGATCGGTCGGTCCCGCGATGATAAGGCAGTTGAAACTATCGGGGATTGGGCCATTTTTCAGGTCAACCCGTTTCATGGTATAATTCTGGGAGATCAGAGCCTGAAAATTGTTCAAGACATCCGGATTCCCTCTACCCGCTGTACCCATCGGCGGCGGACCGAAGAGATCCGGCGTTCCATGACTCGTGAGGTAGCCGAGGTCCTCATTGATATCAAGAAGCGACTCTATATTTTCACTGACCAACTGCTCCAGCTCACGCGGATCGGTCATCTGGTATTGGGTCCCGATAATCGGGAGCTTTAAAACATGGATCAGCGGTATGCTCAGCACCTTTTCCCCATGCTCCATAAGAAGACCAATGGCGCCTTCACCGGCCTCTATCCTTCCTCCGGAAAGTGCCGGCCATTTTAGATTCATGATTTTATGCTTTCTGACCGTTTCCCATAGACTTGCATCCTTGGAAGGATCCAAGTATTTAAATTCCAGCTTGCCATAATGCGTCTCATTCAATTTTTTAACGATCTCTTCCATTCTATCCGGGAGATCGGGAAGATTATTCAAACGCATATAGGAAGCGACTTTATTCAGAGAAGAGGAAAGGATAAGGGTGATCTTTATATTTTCCTTGAGGCCGAGAAGGGCACTGATTTTATTGTTCAGCTTCTGCATGGACATTGTCAGCCTGTATTCCAAACCATCCGTGGATGTAATGGTGGGAATCCTTTCGATCAGATCTCCATGAATTAGAACGAGGCCCATGTAGGCCCTCTGGAACTTGACCTCATCCTTTTCAATGGCCTGAATCTGCACAGGATGAATGCCGTAGTTATTCGCCAGGGCCTGGTTCTCCTTTGCCTCCCTGCCAATATCCCCCTCTTCCGGGCTTACATCATAGAAGCGGTAATTGAAATACCGGTTAGCGTAATTGGAATATTCCTCCAAGAGGTCATGAAGATATCGCTCTGTGTTGTTATAGGGCGCCGGAAGGTTTCTGGTAAAAAAAACATCAATGGTCAGGGGTTCCGTGATCGTGGAAACCACATGCTGGCTTGCTTTGGATATGGAATAGATATTATCCGCTGTCAGATCAAATCTCAGGAAAAGGGTTGTACTTACAACATTGATCAGCACGGTGACGGCCAGATAAGCCAGAAACTTGATATATCGCTCTGTGAATGCCTTCATGCCCATCCGGTCCCTCTCAGTTTTTGGCCTCGAGCACGAGGTGGGTTGCGTAAAGCCCTATAAAAATGAGGCTTAAAAAATAGATGATATCCCGTGTATCAATGATTCCCTTACTGATATTCTGAAAATGATAGTCCGCGCCTAAATATTGAAAAATCCCTAAAAGGCCGGTGGGCAGGAAAAAAAGGATCTTATCTAACAGGGTCAGGCTGAAACAGACGGCCATACCCACAATAAAAGCAATGATCTGATTTCTTGTGATGGATGAGGCAAAAAGCCCCACCGCGGAAAAGGAACCGCCTAAGAGAATTGCGCCTATATATCCTCCCGCCACCGGTCCCCAGTCGAGGGGGCCGAGAAAGGATACAGCAATCGGATAGGCAAGGGTCGGGATAAGCATGGCGGCCACGAATAAACCGCTTGCTAAAAACTTACCTATTACCACTTCGCGAAATGAGACCGGCATGGTGAGCAAGATCTCATAGGTTCCCACATTCAGTTCCTCCGAAAACAGCCTCATGGTGACTGCGGGTATGACAAAGGAAAAGGTTATCGGGAGTAATGCAAAAAAGTTCCGAAGATTCGCCTGGTTAAAGAGAAAGAACGTCGTAAAAAAGAACCAGCCTGTCACCACAAGAAAAATGGAGATGACTATATAGGCGATAGGAGATACGAAGTAGGTCTTGAATTCCTTCTTGAAGATGGGGATAACCTGGCGCATATCAGACTTCCTGGGTGAGTGCTTGAAATACCTTTTCCAGGGATTGAGTTTCCTGATGAAATTCCAGGAGGATCCAGTCTGTTTGCTTTATTTTCTCATATAGCAAGCCCCGGAGGTCGGTGGAAGACCGGCAGGTAATAATTACATGAATCGGACCTTCAGCCCCTTCAACAGGTGTAATATTCACAATGCCATCCACTGTGCCCAATTCCGTCCGGACCGCCTCTGCGTCCGCGTTTTGGAGGAGAAGATTGATGAGGCATTCATGGCTCGCCGACTGCCTGAGACTCTCCATATCCCCGTCAGCCACGATCCTCCCCTGGTTGATGATGACTATCCGGTCACAGGTTGCTTCCGCTTCGCTCAGGATGTGGGTGGAAAGGATAATGGTTTTCTCCTTTCCGATCTGCCGGATAATCTGCCTGATCTCCACGATCTGATTGGGGTCAAGACCTGAGGTGGGCTCATCAAAAATCAGGATTTCAGGATCGCTTATCATGGCATGGGCGAGACCCACGCGCTGCTTAAAACCCTTTGAGAGCTCCCCGATCGGTTTGTGCATGACGTCCCTCAGACCGCAGAGGTCGGCCATATGACGGAGGCGGGAGGGTTTTTCATTTTCTTTTAGCTCGCGGATATCCGCGACATAGTTCAGATAGTCATAGACGAGCATATCATGGTACAAGGGGGCGGATTCCGGGAGATATCCTATCAATTTTCTGATTTCGAGGGAATGTTCTTCGATATTGAATTCTTTGACACGGATAGTGCCCGAACTGGGTCTCAGGAATCCGGTCAGTATACGTAATGTGGTGGTTTTACCCGCCCCGTTTGGACCAAGCAGGCCTAAGATCTCTCCCTTTTGAACTTCAAGATTGATATTATCGACGGCACAGAGGTCTCTGAAATACTTAGACAGATTCTCCGCAAAGATCATTCTTTATTCCCTAAATGTTATGCCGATTGGGGGTACTAAAAAATAATGCTCGTCTTAGTATTTACCCTAAGAAGAGCAAATGGTTGTTGAGACAGTAAAAACCTATAATGAAATAGGCTTTCCCTGTCAAGGGTCAAATTTTTTTCTCTGAAAATAGAAGGGGTGAATCTTTCCAGTCTTCCTTGATAGGCATCTAAGGTCCCGCTCCCTGCTCCAAGCTCGATGCTTTTTGTTCACTCTATCGTCACAGAATTACTGCAATTCACCCAGAATCCTTCACCTGGATTGATTTCATCAAGCACATCAAAACCCTTGTTGCTGGCATATGTCTCGGTTGCGTCCGTTCCCAGGGTGGGGAGATAAACAGCCTAATTGTTATTCTCCCACTTCCACACAGATACAATATCATCCATCACCTCTGCAAGGACAACTTCCACCGATGAATCCGCAGGGATGACCGGGATGGACATCAGGTTCCAGCCCGGGGAGATGCTTGTCGTGTCTTCAGGATCTATTCCTCCAGCAACCTCAAATACCTGGGGCCGGCTCGAAACAACAATCCCATTGCCGTCCTTCACATAATAGGTCACATGGTGATTGCCGTTGCAGGTAAATACATATTCGCCGGTGAACGTGGTCGTCCCGGATTCAAAGGCAAACATCTCCAGGCCCAGAGAAGGTGTGGCATAATCTTCTGTCACAGATGGCGGTTTATAATGGGGAGGCTCAACCATGGCCCAGGCCGTTACTCCCACCGTGTCCATGATGTCCAGCTCAAGGGTAAACTCCGTGGTTACCCCTGCCTCTACGTCCATCCCCTCCGTATAACCCGTCATTTCCGGAAAAAACCCGTTGAGACCTGACCCCCTTTTTTATCTATGGGATAACGTCCAGGACTTCATCACGGATATTCTTCGCGATTGTCCAGTTCAAACCGCCGTCTGTACTTTTATAGAACAGGTATCCCTTGGTGACGGCATAGACAATGTCGGTGTTCGATGGTGCGAATTTTATATCGTCGAACACGTTGTCCTCCTGTATATTATCGATCACCACAGTGCTGGTCTCCAACCCGTCCGTAGAAAGAAAGAGAGAAAATTTGTTTGCGTATACAATCCGGTTGACATCCGAGGGTGAAACCGCCATGGCATACCCGGAGGTAAAGATCGGGTGTTGGGTCCAGGTCACGCCGCCGTC
>CAYTUL010000133.1:6834-9085 GCA_964441135.1 uncultured Desulfobacteraceae bacterium
CGCCGCCGTCTGTACTCTTAAAGAATCCAATATTCAGGCTAATATCGCTTTTATTATATCCGAACCCGTATATGCGGTCAGGATCGGACTGCACATAGGTCAGATAGAGGTACTGGTCGTATATATCATTTTCGTGAATATCCATTTTTGTCCAGGTTTCCCCTCCATCGGTAGTCCTGAAGATCCCGCCATTGAAATGCTGCCCGTCAGTATCGTACCCGGTATAGGAAGGAGTTCCTCCGCCTACACCGGAGAAAGCGATATCAGGATCCGTCGGACAGACATGAACACTGCCTACGGTGGCGCTTGTGAGACCGATACTTTTTCTTGCCCAGGTTTCCCCTCCGTCCGTGCTTTTATATACGCCGGCGTTTACGGAGGGATAATCGCCCACCAACGGTCCCGGAGAAGAAGCGGCGGCCGCATAGAGGATATCCGGATCACCCGCGCAGATGGCGATGTCGTATAGCTCCGGATACGCATCATCCCGATGCCTCAACCCGTATCTAAACCTGTTCCAGGTAGCACCGCCGTCCGTACTTTTAACGAACCCGTTACATTCGGTTCCTATGATAATGACGTCGGCATCGTCGGGATGAACAGTCAAAGATCGAAAAGCGCTTACACAGGCGCTGACATCCGGACCTGTAGGACCTGAGATTATTTCTCCCCCGTTTCCGAAGGCATTCACATCTGGATCATAGGTCGTGGTGAATGAAAAACAGTAATCCATTGTCATTTGTTTCCCGCTGGCGCCTTTGACGGTTGATGAGATCTCCGCTATATAGGTCGCGTCATAGGCAAGAGCCGAATCCGGAACAAAGGTCGCCGTATTGGATGCACTGCTATAATTTACAGATCCGTTTACGGCTCCTCCCCCACAGGAGAGGGTAAATGTTGAAGAAGATATCGTCGATGAATCCATGGGTGCGCTAAAGGTTACCGTTACGGGTGTCGTGGGCGTCACGCCGGTAGCACCATTGGGAGGCGTTACGGTCGTAACCACTGGCGCGGTTGGGTCCTCTTCTCCGCTGTCGCTGCATGAACCCTCTTCCAAAAGGAGTTGAAAAGCACCCGAACTGTCCGATTTGATCTGGACCTGATAGGTCGAGCCGCCGTTGAGGCCGCCGGATACGCAGCATTCACCGCCAATCCCCTCTTTCTGATCATAATCGATATCATTGTCATTGCCGTCATCCAGGTAGAGGCGTAGGCCATAGTTGGCGAGGCCGGATGAACTGAGATTTATTTTATAATCGGTGCTGCTGCCCGGAACAAAATTGACCTCAAAATAATACGCATCTATGTTATAGTGTTCACCCGTCATCTCATCATTATAGCTCTGACCAAGGTTCAAGCCGGTATCCCCATCCATATCAACTTCATAAGAACCAGCGGCATTCACCCAGAACCCTTCCCCGGCGTTAATGGTATAGAGCACATTGAAGCCCTTGGAGGCGGCGTAGGCACCGGTGTCCTGACCCGGCAGATGAACCGACCATGTATCATCTTCCCATTTCCAGACGCTGGCGTACTTTTCTGAATCCGGGAAAAGGACGCCCACATCCTTAGCCGACTCTGTCGTAAGGCCTTTCAGGTTCCATCCAGAAGCGAGGGACATGGTTGTGCCGGTCACCGCCGTCCCGGCCAGCGTCACCTCCTGAGCGGCTGTCCCCGGGACATTGACCCAAAACCCCTCTCCGGGCTCTATCGTAGAAAGCACTTCAAACCCCTTGGACCCTGCATAATCCTCACTGTTTTGTCCCGGCAAATAAACAGACCAGTTACTATTCTCCCATTTCCACACACTTGCGAATTTGGAACCGTCGGGGAACGTCTCGCATGGAGTGATTTCTATTCTGGAGCTGACCAGGTTCCAACCCGCTGACAGGTTTAATGTGGCAGCTCTTGCGTCCGTGGCGGCGATCAGGCTGGAAAAGAAAAGAGTAAAAAAATAAAGGACCTTTATCAAAAGCCTTCCATCGGGTGTTCCAGGGATGTTATAGACTGTTAAATCAATATTAACAGATAACTTCCGCAACATACATACGGTCTCCTTACCATTATGCGCAACACTATCTTAATTCAGCAATAATCATGCCAATTAGGAGGCTAATCTATTGTGACAGCCTGCAAATCGGATTGATGAAGGGAGGAAATTCAGAGTTGGGGAAGGTGGATCCGGGGACATATCTTCGGGAAAAGGATGACGATTGCCTGAAAAAGGTTATACATCTCCCCTGAACTCGTT
>CAYTUL010000134.1:0-9075 GCA_964441135.1 uncultured Desulfobacteraceae bacterium
GAACAGCCCTCTTATGGGAACCGGCCGGGTCCGTGATCCTGGATATCAGGATGGTTGAATGAACCGGCCGTTCTGGATGCTTCCTTCTGTATTCCTTTGCCAGATCATAAAGGGGAGGACGTTCCCTGGAATGAATGATCGTATAATCCGGCTGGGATTCCCCTCTGATTCTCTTTGTAAGCGCGGAAACAAAGTCATCGGAGCTCATTATGGATTTCTGGATCATCATTCCTTACCTTACCGTTCCCTTTCCCGGGCGAGATTTTAAACCCTATTTCTTGGCAAACGCCTAAACGATTGTGAGGATTATGACCTTATCAGAATAAGGGGATCCGGGTCAAACGCGCCAACTTTTGATTCTTGCATTCATAATTTGACAATATCTCCTAAAACCCTATAATGAAATCTTAACGGGTTCAGCCCCTAGAAAGACTGCCTGTTCCATTATATTAATAACGAATTGAAAAAATATTAAAAAGACCTCTTTCGTGATATTTTCAAATGAGGGAAAAGGGCCTGCATCGTCAGGGACCCGAGGGAGCAAGGAGGTGTACAAGTGGCCTGTTTTAAAAACACATTTTTTTTATTGTTTATTGGCGCCTTAACCCTGATCAGCAGCAACCTATTCGCCGTCCCGCCTGATTTTAACGCGGATCGAAGGGTGAATATCCGGTGTCCTGCCACAATTCGTATCGATGATAACAACCAATTTGAACTTGACGGGTTCATGACGACTCTCAAGAGGCTCTATAATGAACTTGATGATAATCTGAAGGCCGCGGAACGAAAAGGAAAGGACGGCGAACCCGGAAACGGTTATTCTTTCAGCAGTGATCCCAACCAGGGGATATTCTTTGTTGCCCACGCAAAGGCGACTTTCCCCGCAGGTGAGATTTACAGCCTTTCACCGAATGAAAAGATCGATTTCCAGGAAGTCTTCTTTATCACGGAAATTGACTGGGATAAGCAGCGTCTTGAGATCGTCAGACAAAAGGACAATAAAAGGTTTACGATTGAAGTTCCCGACTTTGAAAGGGCCTTTATCTGGTACAACGCGCTCTTAGACAAGGAAAGGGCCTATATCCCGGTCTATGGTTTCTTAAGCCTGCCGGGCGAAGCTAACGAATTTCCCACCATTTGGAATAGCTGGGAGAGCTATAAGAGGGATACGGCCACGCCCCCTGAGAGCCTTGTGGATTATGACTTTTATAAAATACTCGATTACAGGGATGGATACTACCTGCTGGCAAAGGACTTCTATGAATTCGACTACAGGCATAATATAGAAGATTTTGGAATTATCGGATGGGTTGAAAGGAAATATATCACCCTCTGGAGGTCCAGGCTTTACTACCACCCCAAAAAGCCGGTGCAATTCTTTAACGCAAAGGATACCCGTAAGATTTCTATTGAAACAGACGAAATCAATAATTTCTATGTCAGGCATACCTATTTAAAAGAGAGACTGTTCAGTGATATTGTTGAAAAACTCGACCAGGAAAACCTGCATAGATTCTATACACACTTTGGTTTTCCCCAACTGGGAGATACTGAATATTTCGATAAGGGCGATTATACGAGGGTTTTCATCCCGGGCGCTTTTACACCCAGACTCATGAGAGTGCTCAGTAAATCCATGAAAAGCAACCTGAATACATTCTTTTTATTGGATGTTTCAGAGAGCATGAGGCATTTTGCGGATTATATCAAGTCCTTTAACAAAATCGTGAGTGATATGAGCAAGGAAGACATTGCCCTCAGGATGAACCGGGTATACGCCTATTGGGATTCTTCGGAAAGTGACAGGAATATCAACGCAGAGCCCAACTTTGTCAGGATCAAAAGACCGGAGGATCTTACCTTCATCCATCGCTCTATGGATCACAATTATACCGAACCTTTTATCAGGGCCTTTTCAAAAGTCCTTGATGAGATCCAGTCATTACAGAAACAGAGAATGATCCTTCCTTTGCAGGAGAAACTCCTGTTTATCATAACGGACGCTGGCGCGAATGACATAACAGAGGAGATGTTCGCCTCCACCATAAAAAAAGTAAAGGAGCTTAATGTCCGCGTTTACTTTGTTTACCCAAGCAATCCGGGTGTAAAGTCCCCGAGACTTATTATGGATGATACTCCAACTGCCGCCTACAATAATTTTTTAGGCCTGTTGTCAAGCTATGAAGCCGCGAATCCGAAAAGCGAGGATATCTATTTCCGAAAATTCGAGTTTAACACGGAAAATCTCCTGTCTGAAGAAGGCCGGGAACGGGATTTTTCAGAGCAGCATAAAACCCTTCTGGATGCCGTTAAGACTTATGTAGATCATGTTTTCAAGGGCGCCAACAAGGTCGACGTTATCCCCAAGGATATTATTCTATACTTCTCCGATGAAAGACTGTTGACAGAGATGCGCAGGTGGAGCGATCGAAGGATTCAGGTTTTAAATCATGTGATTAAATATATCAAGTCCGCTGAAGATCCCTCAATATGGGAACAGAGGATAGCCATACCGGCGAAACCAGTTGAATCCTTCTTACGAGCCATAAGGACCCAGGACGATATTTCATTGTCGGACTTAAAAAAATTAGTAATTATCAATAGTCTGGTTAGTGTTGATGACATCGAAAAATGCAGAAAGCTTTACGACCACATCAAACCCCTGATAGAAAAAAAGACCTCCAGATCCGCAGACGATGTTTTTTACGAGGCCCTGACGCGGAAACAACCGGATACCAACACCCACTGGAACAGGGCACTGGGAGAAGATAAAGAGCTGTTAAGTGAATATCTCTCGAATCGAGAGTTCCATCTTAACTCATTTAATCAGGCGGTGCAGCGAAAATTCATGTATATAAAGATCGATGAACTTTACAGTTCGAAGTAACCGATTATGCGGATCATGGAAAGAGGCCTTTTCCTTTTCACTTAAAAAATAGAGGGTGAATGAATATGAAAACAGTCTGGCGATTCCTCTGCTGTATCAGCGTTATTATGATGCTGCTTTTCGTCTTCCTAGACGACACATATGCCAATACCCTTTTCAAGGGCAGGCAAATATACCTGAGCAAGAACGATAACCGTGTCTTCAGGATCGGTATTACCGGAACGACCGCGGGCCATAATTATCTGGCCCTGATAGAAAATGCCCAGCAGGAATCCATTTCCCTTGGCGATTTAGGGTACTGGGAACGGGTGGAGGATCCCCCTTCATTCCTGCGCAATTACGATCTTCAGTTTATCGTAAAGAATAACTATAAAGGTAAGTTCCAGATTGAATTTGAGTATAATGAAAAAAGCCAAAGCATTGACTATCGAATAAAGGAAGGGAAGATAAAGGTTGATCTTGACGACAACAATTATTACCCTGCATTAATAATCGGCAGCATCGCATCGGCACCCAGGGGGATCGATGAAGGTCTCATCGAAAAGGGCTTAAACAACTTCCTTTTTTTCGATTTTAATAGCTTTGATGTAGATCTGAGAAGGTATTATGGAAACATCAAAAGACTTCTCACAGAGACGGATTCTTCCCATTACTTTTACTACTATGAAGCGGGCGATTATAACAGCTACTATTTCAAGACCTATCAGGATGTTTCAAAATTAGATACCGATAAAATGGGGCTTTCCCTGGAAGACGGCACTCTGGAGTACTATCAGAAGATTCTTGATAATCTCAAATCCCGTTTTGGAACGGAATTCGCCGACAGGGTGATCATCGTATCCCGTTTTGGGAATAAATACTATAAAGAGTTAAAGAAATATGCCTATGAAATAGGTTTAAGCGAAGAAATGGTCGTCAGCTTCTGGTCCTATGACGATCTGAATAGCTTTAACCGCATCAATGCAGGGCCACGCCCTGCACCCTAAGCCTCGCGCCTTTTGAGAAAACCATAGATTGCTTTTATCAATAGATCCTTTCCGGGCGTGGATATTTATGTCTTTCCAGAATACCTGGCCCTCTTGGCCAGGTCAGAGCCGTTGGCTCTGCCTGGAAAGTTTGAAAGAAATCGCGGTGGTTTAGAAACATCGTGACTGAAGCAACATGAATCGAGCTAAAAGCCGGGTCCTCTGAGCCCGAATAAGTCCGGTCCTTTAGGACCGGATAAATCCGATTCAAGCGATTTCTTTACTTGAAGAGTTAACGAATGAACAATATTTCTTTTATTATCGATTAAAAGTGATCCTTTTCCGGGACTTTCGAAAATTAATCATTGTCTGCCTGAAGATGTTGTTCAGGAAGACCACAAGAAAGCGGTTTATTTTTCTTGTCGCCGCCTTTCTGTTCATGATGGGTTTTAATACCTATAGCTATGTTACGAGGTATCATAAAACAGAGATTCAGAAACAGGAGCTTTTAGACGAAAAGGCTTTTAAGGTCTTTTTCCTGCGCTCCAGTACAAGGGGCGATTGCGAGCGGTTTCTCGCGCGGCACACGGCCAAGATACAAAATTACGGCTCTGAAATCGTCCATGACGCCTTCATCTATCAGAACAACCTGTATATTCATTTTAATCCCGGGGCAGACGATGGGTCCATGGAGACAGAGAGCGCTCTTGATCTATTATACGGCCTCTTCAACATAAAAGAGGCTTCCCGGGATTTTTTCCGGAATGACAGCGATAAGGGGTATTATACAGCCATCCGGGACACCTATTTCGATTATAACGGGACCTGGCTGAGTGATGATATCCTACGGGTTCGGCACAAGGGTCTTAAACAGGACCTTACGGATATTAGCGATATGATAAGGGAAGGATCGAGGGGGAAAAGGAGAGACGCGTTTAATTCAGTAAGAAACACCATTATAGATAATATAAAACGGACCATCCTGAATAAAGACCATGAACCGAATCCCTATCTGAGTAGGATAGAATCCATTATCCCTATGAATTTTCTTTACATCATGACGAATGTGAGATTGGATACAACAACGGACGTGTTTGATTTGGCCGAATCCGTCAGAACGGGGGATGAGGGCTTTATTGAAAGCCCGAGGACCTATCTGAGTATTCCTTCCATATACCGGGGTAAACCCCTCTATCTGGACCTTGATATATATCCAAGATATATTCCACTGTACGTACCGGATATAATAAAACAGAAATGGAACGTGTTATTGTCTCAGGATTTGGATGTGAAATGGGATTTTATGGATTATATTGATCAGCTCCATTTTAAGGGGCATTATATGTTTTCCTATGAAAAATCCCATATAATAAAAGATAAGGTCAAAAGGATAAATGATGATATTCGAACGAATAATATTCATTTCTATTTAACCGATCTCTCAATGGGGATTGCCTTCCCTTTCATGATATCCCTTTTCGCTTTCATCCATTTAAAGACAGAAATCGCTTATCTGTTCATGTTTAAAAACATGATTCGTGAGTTGTTATTCATCTTCTGGTTGCTCCCTGTTTTTTTGATGCTCTTCGTTAAAACCGGAGTGATTATTTTTTTTCTTCTCTCGCTGTTGTGGAAGGGATCCTTCTTTTCCCCCACTATTCTTATACCTCTTTCCATAACGTTCATTTTCGCTTCCTTAATCTTCTACCCCGTGAACAGATGGTGCTTCAGCCAGTTTACTGGTGAAAAGCTCAACCTTTACGCGCTGCATAAGGGCAGATGAAACCATGAAGAGTCATTTTAAAATAACATTCCCCCTGCTCCTTGAACATGACGAATCACACGCGATCACGTTTCTTTCGAAAGAAGATGACAGCCTTGAATTCGGTCCCGGAATCTATTATCTCTACGGAGATAATGGGTCGGGAAAAACTACCTTCGTCAATATGCTCGCACTGATTGCGGGGCATATCGGGGAAAAGACAGGAAACACCGGGACCATCCGATTCAATGACGAGTCCTATAACGGACCTGATTTCAATTATATAAGGGCCGCTGAAATACGGGAGAAATTTTTCTGTATCTTTCCCCAGAAGGCCTTTTTCCTTCCTGTTTCCACGCGCGATAACTATATTATTCTGAATGGAACGGAAAAGAAGAAGGAAAAATTCTTTTCGTCTCAAGAGTCTCCCGATCTATTGTCGGGAGGACAGCAGCAGAGAATTTTAATGGATATTGTGTTAGATGATAAGAAACCCGTCTGGTTTCTGGATGAGCCCCTGACAAATATGGATTCGGAAAGGCGGCAATATTTCTGGGAGACCCTGGTCATGGCCTTCAAGAATCCGCTTCGGACGGTCTTTTTTATTGATCATTGGATTACCGGAATAATAATGAAAGACAAAGATTTCCAACATTTCGGTACGTTAGGTGTAAAAATGGAGACACGCCGAAATAAAAAATCCCCTGATTTAGAAACGCAGGAGATAGAGATATTTAAAAACAGTTCTCCTGAAGAATTTTTCAACAGGCAGATTCAAATGATTCATAGGGAATTGTCCCTGAAGAGAAGGGACGCTTTCAACTGAAAGGTAGGTATTGGATAAAAATTTGGGAAAAAAGGAATTCTGCAATGAAGATAATCGGAAGAATCAATTTAAGTCGTTTTTATAAATATATCTGTTTCATTCCCATTCTCATCTGTTTGAAGAGTATCCCCGCCTTTTCCATAGATTTTGTTACGGAGGAGGATTACTTCGCGGATAAGAGCATTTACAAAGATTACCCGCTCAAGATTCTGTTTAAAAAACTCTCTGAAGTAAGGTTGCCCGAAAAACGGTCGATAAGGAATTACATCATCTTAAAGCAGGTCTTTGATAAAAACGCCCGGAAAAAGGATAAGGCCCAGGTCCTCAATTACAAGGAGTCCTTCGGCATCATAAACAGGATTGATGAAAAGGAATTAAGATTGTGGGTCCCCGAGACCGACAGTTACATTGATTATTATGTAGGTATAGACAAAATACCGGTTGAAAAGACAGGAGAATTCAAAGTTACCGAATCAAACATCGGCCGTTGCGCGTCAATCATATATACATTGGATGGAAGGGTATACAAGATCAAGATCGATTTTCGGCTGACCGCTCCTGAGGATCTGTATATCGAACGCAAGGGACCCAACAATATTTTCGGCTGGCGAGAGGTTACAACTGAGAAAAAACCGGATCTGTACGAGG
The DNA here is from genome assembly GCA_964441135.1 of uncultured Desulfobacteraceae bacterium. Lineage (GTDB taxonomy): Bacteria > Desulfobacterota > DSM-4660 > Desulfatiglandales > HGW-15 > CAYTUL01. The sequence goes on from CAYTUL010000134.1 coordinate 7,089, forward strand.
TATTTCTAAACGGAGAGCTTTATAAAAGGGTGAAAGGCACCTCCGTGAGTTTGCCCCGAACAAAGGGAAGAGCCGATAATTATTACGTTAAGGCTGTCTATCGTCACAGGAATATCTCCTTAGAGTCCGCCCCGTCCAATATTATTCATGATCAGATTACCGAGAAAGAGCTGCGACAGGAGATGCTTGCTGGCGAGGTATACAACAGTGTCCTGTCATCCTTGAGTCAGGGAGCCGTTGAAAAGGCTAAAAACACCTTATATGAAAACAGGGACCTTCTAACCAGCTACCTGGATCAAGAACGAAAAGCGACCACAGAGAACCTCATATCCTTTTTCCGGGATATGGAAGAAGGGGATAAGCTGATGACCGTGGAACCGGTCACCCTGAAGGGAATTGACTCGGCCCTTGACTCCTATCAGAGGGCAAGGGAAAGGGCGAGGTCCCTCCCGGAGGAAATGGACGTCCTGTCCATCGCGCAATTAAAGATCGGTAAGCTCCTTGATCAAAAGGCATCATTAGAAACAAGGAACATGGAATCCCAGGCAGTAAAGACATACGACCGGATTGCGGCATCCTTGGGTACAAAAGAATATGAAAAGGCTAAAAGCCTTTTGTATGAAAACAGGAAGCTTCTCAACAGCTACCTGGATCAGGAACGAAAAGCGACCATAGAGAATCTTATATCCTTTTTCCAGGACATCGAGAAGGGGGATATGCTGATGACTGTGAAACCATTGACCCTGAAGGGAATTGAATCTGCCTTGAGCTCCTACCAAAAGGCGAAAGATGGTGCAAAGTCCCTTCCTGCTGAAATGGACGTCCAGTCCGTCGCGGAATTAAAAATCCAAGAGGGCCTTGACCAGATGGCATTATTGGAGACGAGGCATAATGAATTGTTAGCAGCGGAGACATACGACCGGATTGTGGCATTCTTGAATCCCAAGGATTATGAAAGGGCCATGAAACTACTGTATGACAACGATGAGTTTCTCAAGAAGTACTTGGATCGGGACAGGAAGGAGACCACGGAGCTTCTTATAACCTTTTTCCGGGATATTAGAGAAGGTGATAAAATGAGGACCGCGGAATCGTTGACCATTAAAGGAATTGAGTCCGCGCTGAACTCCTATGAACGGGCCATGGAAAAGGCGAGATCCCTGCCGGCTGGAATGGATGTCCGACCCATCTCGGAAGCAAAGATAAGAGAGGGCCTCGACCAGAAGGTATTATTAGAGACGATGCGCAGCGAATCGATGGCTGCGGGGATATATGACCGTATTGTAGCGGCCCTCAATTCGAAGGATTACGAAAAGGCCAGGAAACTCCTGAAAGATAACGACGAGGTTCTGAAAAGGCATCTGGATCAGGAGCGAATGAAGAGCGCGGAACTGCTTGTCGCGGTTTTCCAGGATATTGATGAAGGGGACCGGCTGAGTATGGAGAGACCGGAGACCGCGAGAAATATGGGAAGGGCCTTAAGATACTATCGAAGGGCGGAGCAAAGGGGGACAGACCTGCTGCCTGAAATCGATATCCGGTTTATTACCGATCTGAAGATCAAGGCGAGTCTGGATCGGCAGGCCCTTCTTGAAAGGAAAAACCAGGAATTAAGGGCCGGAGAGATATATGACCGGGTATTAATGTCCATGAAGCCTCTGGAGTGGGAAAAGGGGAAGAACCTGTTATATGAAAACCGGGAGTTCCTGGCCCAATTTCTGGACCAGAATCGAAGGTCCATTGCGGAAAGGCTTTTTGATTTCTTCCGGGACATAGATGGAGGAGATAATTTGAGCGGCAAACGTCCGGAAACCGAAAAGGGACTTGAGGACGCTTTAGTATTCTATAAAAGGGCCGGGGAAAAGGCGGAAACCATGGCAGGGTCTGTTGATGTCACGTTTATTTCTCAGCAGAAATTAAAGGAAACGATGGATCGAAAAAACCTGTTAGAGATGAAAAATAAAAAATTTATGGCGCAGGAGAGATA
>CAYTUL010000135.1:0-8986 GCA_964441135.1 uncultured Desulfobacteraceae bacterium
AGCCTACCCCGTGCACAGCACGGGGCATGCCCCGTGCTGTGCACGGGGGCGCTGCCCGTAGATGAATGGTATTTGAAGGTATGGGGGCGAGAGCGCCCAATAATATGGGGCTTTTTCTTTAGAAGAAACCCCGACTTTTGGTCGGGGTTCTTTACTGAAAGCTGACTACTGATAGTGCGCCCGTCCTCGTCCGACGCCATAGTTTTCTATTTCCTTTTTTATCATTCGCGTTTGCCATTTTCCCACCTTGTCTGCCATGATTCTCATGTAAAAGGCCCCCTTGTCCTCGGGGGACACGGTTTCCGGTTCCTTTTCTGGCCGGCCTTTGTTTTCGGGCGGGTCTCCTTCATATGCTGATGATAGTCCAAAATCAGATCTTTTGTAAGACGATTGACCTGGAAATTATATATTATACTACCCGCTGAAAAATCTGTGCTGTTATAGTGTCGTTCATTATGGTCCTCATCACTTGCCCGGAACGTTACCTTTCCAACGAATGACTTTCAACCAGGACCCTCTCATCACCTTCCTGTGCCGTGATTCCTTCCTTGTCGAGCTTTTTCATGAGGGGAAGGATATACTTTCTGCTGAAACCGAAAAGGTTCCGTATATCCTGTATGGTAATTTTTCCCTTCTCAGTCAGGACATCGATAATCCGTTCCTTGATTTTTTGATAATCGCTTGATTCAAACAGGATTCCTTCCTCCAGCGCAACAAGCATATTTAGATCACACATGAACCGTACGATATAATCACTGCCCTGTATGGCATTGCTTAATTCCTTTTTCGTCGGAGGATTCGCCGGTTGCTTTTTAAAGAGATCCAAAATACCAGAAACGATCGCCTCTTCCTCACGGGTCGGGGAGGGATTATGGGTACTCAGCGCCACGAGATTATTTTTCCGGACGATGACTCCGGAGGCGGCAAGCTCCTCCATGGCATGATTGAACAGTTCCCTTGGAAGATCAAGGATTCTCTGCAGTTCGGCTGAATTCATTCCCATTTGCAAAGGGTTTTGAAGATGTTCTTCGGCAAGGATGTTCTTTGCTTTAACCACCCGGTTTTCCCAATACTCCAAATCAATAACCCATGGATCTGCCTGAACAAGCTTATTCTCCAGCGCCAGCGATCCCACACGTTCCGCTATCTCCATAGCCGAGAAATTCGAGGCGATCAGAAGCTCTTTCTTTAAAACGTAATTGTTCTTGGCCAGTTCCGACAGAATCAACCCGGATATATCCAGATTATTTCTTCTTGACCGTAAAATGGACAAGACCCTCTCCCGGTCTTTCGCTTTATATTTTTTCGCGAGGGGATCAAGAATGACTCCCCCGCCTATCGTCGCGGGAGGCGAGGGCCTCCTGATGACGAAATGATCCCCTATGCGGGCGGCTACCGGTTCTTTAAAGTGAAACCTGGCAAAGGATGATTGTCCCGGAGACAGGAGTTTCTTGTCCAAAAGCCGGACTCTCGCTGATATTTCCCTCGTGCCCAGATAGACGAAAAGTCTCATATTGCTTGCCAAAGGATGAGGAAAGGACGGGTCAAGCTCGATCGTGACATCAATCATAGGGCTGTATTTGATCTGGTCTTCCTGTCCGAACACGATGTCGCCTCGTTTAAGGTCCCCTTTTTCGATGCCGACCAGATTCAATGCAACCCTGCTGCCGGACATACCCTTTTCCGCCTTTTGTTTATAGCTTTCCAGTCCGCGGATCCTGCTGCTTACATTCTTTGGAAAGAGGGTCACCTGCTGCCCTTTCACAATTGATCCGTTTATCAGGGTCCCTGTAACTACGGTACCGCTTCCTGAGATGGTAAAAACACGATCAATGTACAACCTGGGTTTACCGATATCGGCCTGGCCATCTGTTTTCGAAGCCATCCTGTTTATACAACCGATCAATTCCTGTATATGGGTGCCTTCCTTTGCGCTTACCCTTAAGATGGGGCTGTCCTTGAAGTGGGTATTCTGAAGTCGCTGCCGCACATCCTCCTCGACAAGATCAAGCCACTCCGGATCGGAAATCTGATCAATCTTTGTGATCACGACTATACCATGCCGGACATCAAAGAACTCCAGGATTCGAACATGCTCCTCAGTCTGGGGCATCCATCCATCATCCGCTGCGATTACCATTAGCACGGCGTCAATGCCCCACAATCCCGCTATGACATTTTTTATAAGATCCTTATGGCCGGGAACGTCAATAATGCCGGCCACATCGCCGTTGGAGAGGGGCAGCCAGGCGAAACCCAGGTCAATCGTCATCCCGCGTCTCTTCTCCTCAGGCAGGCGATCGGGATCCATGGAAGTCAAGGCCCTGACAAGACTGGACTTCCCGTGATCGATATGCCCGGAGGTACCGATAATAAACATGGTTACCCTTCAATCTATATCTAATTATCCAGGTTTGAAAGAAGATAAAAAAATTACTATCATGAGTCAAGTAAAGCAGGTATGACATTTCTTTTCAAGGAGATATCATTAAAAAGGATCCCTGAATCTACGGGGCCCTGGCCCGTGGCGGACCCAAAGATTGCATACAGGTTCCCTGAAAACAGGACCATTATTTTGTTGAAATTTGATTTTACCCTAAGATATATAGTCCTATCCTTATGGTTTCCTTTCTGGAACAAAGAGAACACATGTGTTATTTTCCCGGGCAATGGATTCATTCAAGGTCCTTTTCTGTTTCTGGCTCAGATAGTTTTCGGTGAAAAGGAGTATAGATATGTTTGATTGGGAGGTGGTTATTGTCGGTGGCGGTCCTGCCGGGTTGACGGCGGGGTTATATCTAAGCAGGGCAAACAGGAGGACTCTCCTCCTGGATAAGGAAAGCCCCGGAGGGTATATCAAGAATATTGAATTAATAGAGAACTATCCCGGATTTTCCGACGGTGTTGCCGGCGCCCGGCTCGCTTCGGAGATGGTAAACCAGGCCGAAAAATACGGTCTGCGAATGGAAACGGCCGAGGTAACCGGAATTGAGCCCTTTTCAGGCTGCCTCTGGGTGGGCTGCAGCGGGGGACAGGGATTTACCACGAGCATAGTTATTATCGCGGGCGGTTCTCCGCATAAAAAACTCGGGGTACCGGGTGAGGAATCACTCGAAGGGAATGGCGTGTTCAGCTGCGCGTTCTGCGATGGGGGTCATTATACCGGGCAGGTTGTGGCCGTATGCGGTGGGGGTGATGCCGGGGTTACGGAAGCCCTTTACATGGCGAAGATCGCCTCAAAGGTTATACTCATTGAAGCGGAACCTCGATTGACCGCAACGGCAATTCTTCGGGAAAGGACCTCCGCCAATCCTGCAATAGATATTCTCTGCGGGATGACGATCGAGGCCATAATCGGTGATAAAAAGGTCGAAGCGATAGAATTATCGGACGCAGCGGGTAAAAAAACAGAAAATATAAAAGTGGACGGGGTCCTTGTACATATCGGCCTGGAGCCCAACACCGGGTATCTTGAAGGGATTATCGAGCTCGATAGCCGGGGGCAGATCATCGTAACCGAGAGGATGGAAACCAGAGTCCCCAATATTTTAGCGGCCGGTGACGTCAGGAGCGGTTCACCGCGGCAGGTGGTTACGGCCGTGGGTGACGGGGCAACGGCCGGGATTTCCGCTCAGAGAATACTACAAGAGACGGACTCTGAATGATATTTCAAGTGATCACCGTTCGACTTTTGCCGGGTATCATTAGTCTTTTTCATTTTTCATTTTTTTAAAAAGTATTCTTGACATTTTCTCTCAAATAATTATTAATTGATTGTATAATCTTGTGTATTGAACCCAAGGGGCAGGGAGTCGTAACGATGACAAATCCTGAGAATGCGCAATTACACGATGAAAGTCCCAAACGGATCGATTTCGGTAAGAAGAAAAAAAGTAAGGTTCATACTCATAAATATTACCGCAATAATTTTACCAGGGCCTATAGAAGTTGGCTCTTGCCCTACCTGAGTTCCCGTTTTCTTCCACATAAATTTAGACCTGTCCTATCCTTCCTGTACACAGACCTAAACTGTAATCTACATTGCCATTATTGCTATTCCAGGGGTAAAAATATACCCGGCATGACAATGGAAATGGCAAAAGAGTCTGTGGACTGGCTTCAATCAGTGGGGTGCAGGGTCCTGGCCTATATGGGTGGAGAGCCCCTGGTTCGAAAACAGTTTATCATCGATCTGACCAGATATGCCGCTGAAAAAGGTTTTTTTATTTACCTTCCAACGAACGGAATCCTCTTAGATAGGGAATTTATAGATGAAATAGGGAGGGCCGGAGTGTCCACGATCAATCTTGCCGTGGATGCCGTTGATAAAAAGGATGGCTTGCCGAAATATTTCAATCGTATCAAACCCCAGTTTGAATACCTAGTACAACAGGAAAAAAAATATGGATATATAACATTCTTTAACATTAATATTACACAGAAAAACGTCGATGATGTGAAGAAACTTACTCAGATAGCCCATGACTTTGGCATCGCTTCTGATTACCATGTCAATGAACCTCCCATCATCAAATATGATGATTATCAACATGAAGACAATGGCGGATGGATTACCAACGAGGAAGTCGAGTCCGTTGATAAAATTTTAGATTGGTTAATCGAGAAAAATCTCGAAGGATGCACCATGGTCAATTCGCTGGAACACCTACGCGCCATGAAGCTTTTTATCCGGCACAGGTTACCTCCCTGGCCTTGTAAAGCGGGCAAGCTTTCTATGGTTATCCGCCTTGACGGTAGTTTCGCCCCCTGCTTTGAGCTTTACGGCTCCAAAGAGGACTGGGGAAATATTTATGAGGGTCCTAAATTCGATCCATTAAAGTTAGCCGCCCAGAAGCAGGAATGCAGTTCCCATTGCCTTTCTACATGCAACTTCCAGGTCAACCACTACTCTCAATCTATGCTTTATTCGCTCCAGTGGGTGGCCAAACACGCCTATGGGAGTTTTTTCGGTATCTCCTAAGCCACATACCGTGTTCATTATAATATCCCAGATACTCTATTTAGGATCTCCGTTGCTTTTCGTGGCTATCGTCCAGGGGTTCTGCATGAAATACGACTGGTTACGGTCACTCAAGAAACCCCTTGATTTTGGAAAAAAATATAAAGGGAAGAGGATTTTCGGAGACCATAAAACATTCAGGGGGTTTTTTATTAACGTCGTTTTTTGCATAATCGGGGCGGCGGTTCAGGCAGGACTCCAGACAACAGGATCTATCCCATCCTGGCTTATCTTGCTCGACTATGGGGCCTATTGGCCTCTCTTGGGGTTACTCCTGGGCATTGGGATGACTGCCGGTGAACTTCCAAACAGCTTTTTAAAACGCAAGTTAGACATCTCGCCCGGTGGGAAAAAAGGGGGACTCTACGGGATATTTTTTTTCCTTTTCGATCAGGTGGATTTAACCATAGGTATCTGGATATGTATCTTCTTCCTGGTAAAACCCTCCCTATGGTTCGTCCTATGTTCCTTTATCCTGACCTTCTTATTACATATCACCGTATCGAGCGTGGGTTATCTGTTAGGAATGCGTAAAACAGTTGTTTGAATAAACGCCATTCATTTTTTTGGCAAGGCGATATCGGATCCGAAACGACAGACTACGCCATAATACCGGGTCTGAATAAGAGATCCCGTGAACGACCGGATCAGAAGGGAAAGGTCAGGGAATAACTATAGGGACCACGCCCTACGATCATGCTGATAGATGGGAGGTAATGATATCGTCGTATCGCCTTTTTAAACGCGTCCAACGAGTCTATAGGCACATCGTTGACCTTTAAAATGATGTCCCCGGGTTCAAGGCCGATTCTTTGGGCCTCTGAACCCTTCCGAACTTTTTGAATGGATACCCCATCCTTAAGGCCATATTGATTCAGTGTCTTTCTGTCCGATTTTCCCACAAAAATGCCAATTCTTTGCTCTACAATCTCCAGAGTTAAGTCCAAAGGGAAAGCGGCTGCTTTCACCGAGATATTTATTTCCTTATTCTTTCTCAGGATTTTCAGTTTTATTTCATCACCCGGAATAAACTCTGAAAGTGCTTCTTGATACTCCGACGTAGAAGAGACCGGGAAGTCCTCAATCATTTGAATGATATCTCCCCTTTTTAGCCCGGTCCCATCTGCAGGACCTCCTCGAATAAGATCACTTACCAGTACCCCGTTCTGTTCTTCGTCAAGACCAAAAATGGATTTTAAATTCGATGTCAATTCCTGGACCTCCAGTCCTAGCCAGGGATAGTATACGACTCCTTCTTTGATCAATTCTCTTACAACGCTTTTTGCTTTATCTATGGGTATCGCAAAACCTATGCCCTGCGCCTTCTGGTAGATGGCCGTGTTAATTCCGATTAGTTCCCCATCGATATTAAGCAAAGGGCCTCCGCTGTTGCCCGGGTTGATGGAGGCATCGGTCTGTATGAATTTTCTGAATATATGGTCCCCAGCCCTGACGGAGCGGTCCACAGCGCTTATAACGCCGGTAGTAACGGAATGGGACAGGCCGAAGGGATTTCCTATGGCTATAACGGTCTCCCCGATCATTAAATCATCAGATTCGCCCATTTTTATTTCAGGAAGCACCTTCTGCGTCTCCACCTGGAGAACTGCCAGATCGGAACGAGGATCCGATCCGACTATCTTGGCCTGAAATTCTTCATTCTTGGAGGTTATCACTTTGACCTCAGATGCCTGTGCTACCACGTGATGATTTGTGATAATATACCCCTTTTTACCATCGATAATCACCCCAGACCCAAGACTTGTTCTTGTATACTCTCTTTGCCCGAACCCATGAAAAAAGTCCTTGAAAAAATCATTATTAAGGAGAGGGAAAAGAGGGCCAACCTTTCCATGCACCACTGTGCTTATATTTACGACAGCCGGGCTCACCTTTTCTACTGCCACAACTACCGGGCTACGTCTTAAAGACCCCTGAACCCATGAAGACTGTAATGTACAAAGAATAAGAATCGCCGTGACCACGATAAGATACGTGATTTTTTTTCCTATAAAAAATGACCCACTATTCCCTTTGATTTCCCGATAACTCATCGGTTCCTCCTCCTCACAGTGTGTCCTGTCCGAATTTAAATTTCCCGGTCTTTCCCTCACTCATCTTGATCCATCCATTAAGGGTTAAGGGATGAGTTGAGATTTTCACCTCAGCCACGGATTCGTTTTTACCTCGATATCGATAGTGGAAGAGGGTCTGTTTCCATAGTCGTGACCGGGCCAGACCACCGTCTCCCCGGGGAGGGTCAGCAATCTTTCATTGATGGATTGCATAAACCGGGTGAGAGATGCGCCCGGCAGATCTGTTCTCCCTATTGCCCCAACAAATAGAGTGTCACCCGTGAAGAGGTTTCCATCTCCCAAGAGGCATATCCCCCCGGGGCTGTGTCCGGGAGAGTGAATAACCTTCAGGGAAACACTTCCAACCGCGATTTCATCCCCATCCTTTACAAAAACATCCGCATGGGGTGAAAGAGCAAATCCCATCTGTTTTGCCATAAGCTGTCCTTCGGGTGAATTGAATATCCTGTCATCCTCTTCATGCATGACTATCTTTGCACCGGTAAGTTCCTTCATCTTTTGATTGCCGCAGGTGTGGTCCGCATGGCCATGGGTATTTACGATATATTTGAGGTCAAGCCCTTTTTTTCTTATTTTTTCAACGATCCGCTCTTCGTCGCCGGCCGGGTCAATAACCAGGGCTTCCTTCGTTTCCGGGCATGATACGAGATAACAAAAAACTTCCATGTAACCCACTTTTATCTGTTCTACATCCATTGATATCTCCTGTTTCAATAATTTTTTGGGCGTTTGCCAATAAATAATTGTAAATCATAAAGGCGGCAGGTTTTCGATCAATGAAAAAATCTCCTGCTGCGCTTTATTTGACACGAAAGACATTTTTTCTTTTCCAACGGCCACAAAATCTCCTGTACTTCTTGCCAAAAGATTCCTCCTCTTATCCCGGATATCGGCCCTGGCTTTTATGTTCTTGGAAGACTCCTTGTGGTCTAACAACTGACCACAAATTGTCAGAGGTGTCCCTATTAATACAGGCCTGATATATTTGACCTCCATCTTTCTTGTTACAAAAAAAAGTCTCGAGAAATAGAGGATTGTCCAGGACATTACCTCATCAAGCAGGGTAGAAATGATTCCGCCATGGGTAATATTGGACCATCCCACATGATACTCTCCCAGGGTTATGTCCGTGCATATCTTGCCATCTGAAAGATAAAATTCCATGTTAAGGCCTATCGGGTTGGCCGTACCGCATGCGAAACAGTTGAATCCCTGCGGCTTTATGATTTCCACTCTCTCTTTCCTTTTCATGAAGCGCCTCCTGCACCCCTATCTGTAACCTAAATTATAAGGATTCAAGGGTTTCACTACTGATTATTTTTTCAATAGGGGACCCATATCACCGGTGTATCTTTCATAGATAATCTTCATATTTCAATGTTTCTTAAAAGAAATGTATACCATGTCATTTCATGGTCCCACTCTTTATGAATCTTTAAACCCTGTCTTTGTATTCTTTCCTTAAAATCCAGCGCCTGACTCCTCATTAACCCTGAAATGATAAACCAATCATTTTCAAGGAATTCTTCCTGTTCAAAGAGGTACTGGATCACATCATAGTGAATATTTGCCATTATTACATCCGCGGAAAATCCTATACTATTCTCTGCCTTTTCCTTAACGATCTCTATGATTTCATCAAAACCGTTTCGTTTCACATTTTCCAACGCGGTTTTTACGGCCAAGGGATTCTGATCCAGAGCCAACACCTTTTTTGCCCCAAGAGCGGCTGCGGAAATGGCCAATATTCCTGTCCCCGTGCCCAGATCCAGGACTGTTTGGAATCGATAAATCTCCCGGAGATGGATTAAAGCCTTTAAACAGGTACCCGTTGTACGATGAATCCCATCTCCCAAAACAACTCCCGGAT
>CAYTUL010000136.1:0-6913 GCA_964441135.1 uncultured Desulfobacteraceae bacterium
TACATGGATAATTTCTCGACAATATTTCGCATCTGAATGCCATGAACAAGGGAAGCGCCTCCTCTTATGGCCGTTACGACATGGATCGCCTCCGTCATCTCCGTGAGGTTTGATCCCTTTTCCAGACAAGCCTGGGTGAACGCGTCTATGCAGTAGGGACACTGAATCGTATGGGCGACAGCGAGTGCGATAAGGGATTTTTCCCTTTCTGTCAATTCACCTTCCGCAAATACGGCGCTGTAATAGTCGAAAAATTTCTTGGCCAGTTCGGACGCTTCCTTCCCGATTTCTTCAAATTTCGGAAGATCTTCCGGTTTATAGTAGGTTTCCATTTTATGGTCCTCCTTGGTTGATTTTTCATTCATGCCCTTTCCTGTCAGCGGGATATCCGAAAGGGTTGTCGAAGATCCGGCTTTCGAAGGGCAGAGTTTTTATGCATTGCCTACCATGATTTGTATAAACTTCCGATCTCCGGCCCCCAGGACCCGGATTCGTACATGAGGAGCCTCTCCTCCCGATCGTCACATGCCTCACATTCCCTCAAAATCGGTGTTAAAAAGGACCAGCAAAGTTCCACGCCGTCCTCCCGCCAGAAGAGCATATGATCCCCTAACATGCAGTCCAGGAGCACTTTTTCATAGGCTTCAAGGACAGGCCCGGCATAGTTTTGCCGATAATTGAAATCCATGGTCACGGACCTGAGACATACCCTGGCGCCCGGGTTCTTGGTCTGAAAAGTCAATGTTATCTTTTCATCCGGATATATGCCGAGGACCAGACGGTTGGCAACGACCCTTTCTCCCAGTGTCCCGCGAAACATGGAGTGGGGTATTCCTTTAAACTGGACCGAGATCTCGGTCAGCTTTTTGGCCAGCCTCTTGCCTGAAGTGAGATAGAAGGGGATTCCCTGCCATCGCCAGTTGTCCAGATAGACCTTCATCATGGCAAAGGTGGGTGTGAGGGATTTGGAACCGACACCGGATTCTTCACGATAGGAAGGGACCTCCTTTCCATCAATGACTCCTTTATCATACTGACCTAGGACGAGATAATCGTTGAGGCTGCTGACGGGGAAAGGTCTGAGTGCCCTGTAGACCTTGACCTTTTCATCGCGGATCCGATCTGCCTCAAAGAGTGAAGGGGGCTCCATGGATGTCATGGCAAGGAGCTGCATCATATGGTTCTGGAACATATCCCTCAGGACACCGGCCTGTTCATAGTAACCGGCCCTGTGTTCCACGCCGAGGGATTCGGCCGCTGTGATGCGTACATGATCGATGTATTTCCGGTCCCAGATGGGCTCAAATATACTGTTCGCGAACCGGAACATCAAAATATTCTGGACCGTCTCTTTTGCCAGATAATGATCTATCCTGAATATCTGATGCTCCTGAAAGTGGTCATGAAGGGTGCGGTCGAGGTCGATAGCCGACTCCAGATCCCGGCCAAAGGGCTTCTCCACAACGATCCTGGACCAGGGATCCCTGTTTTTCCCTTCCGATGAAAGGCCGGCCTCACCGAGCATTTTCGAGACTTGTTTATACAGGGTGGGAGGGATGGCCAGGTAGAAGATCCGGTTCCCTTTTGTCGAATGCCTGTTATCCAGCTTATAAATAGATTCGGCCAGGGATTCAAAGGATACCTTATCCCCATAGTCGATTCTCCTGTAGTGCAGAAAGGCCGCGAAATTATCCCATCTCTCGGGATTGAATTCCTCCGTTGCCTTCAGGGCCTCCTTCATCTTCTCTCTGAAACTATGATCGTCCAGCTCCGTTCGTGCGCAGCCGACAATGATAAATGGATCGGGCATGGCCCCGTGTACGTGAAGCCTGAAAAGGGCCGGAATGATCTTTCTTTCGGTCAGATCACCCGATGCGCCCACAATGACGATGGTACAAGGATCCGGAGCTTCCTCGATCAGGCAAGACTCAGAGGGTATCCCAAGATCGGGTGCCGTGGTCCTCACGAAGGTATCGAGAGTGCCGTCCTCCTTTTCATAATTCATATCCATATGCCTCTTTTCTCTGCATACAAGGCAGAAATGTCAGTGGTTAAGGTTCCAGTCATAGAACAAATATTCCATTTCTATGGAATCTTTATTCTTTCTCAGGAATCCTGATTTCTCGCGATCCTCGATGTAGTCAAGCAGGAATTGAAATATCCGGTCCCTGTCCCCGAAGTCCTTTCGATACCATTTAAAAATCTGGGAAAGAAATATCTTGTTCTTTTCCGGCAGGATAAACACTTCGGAACTGTTGATGAAATTTTTGGCCGCCGTGTCAAGCTGCTCGTCGATCAGGCCGGCATCATAAAACCGGATCGGGGCACAGGACCTGGATCCGCAGACCAGGGCAAAATGGATCCTTGGATCCACGCTACTTAGACTGAACCGGCGCCTGGGATCCCCCCATTTGAACGGGGGAAAGACCCTGTAGGGAGGCCGGTTATTGGCCCTGAGAATCCCGTGCTCGATGTCATCCGCCGAAAATGTGAAATCACCGATCCGGTAAGCAATACAACTGAAAAAGTCGGCAACCTCTCGAACAGAAGAGGCGATGTTCAATTCCAAGATGCCGTGGACTACTATGGTGTTATAGAGATTGATCCAGAAGGCCTTTTTCTCTTCAGTCGAAGAGAGTCCAGCCGGGTCAAAGCGTCGGAGACCCGCGGAGATTTTTTGATACTTGCTGTATTCCGTGGATTTCTTCATGGCCTTGTAATCGACCAAACCCTTTTGAAGGTTATAGAACTTATCTTTCAGATAACCTATGGAGGCCATCAGTTCCTGGCCGGGGTTTAAGGAAAGGGATAACTGGGATCCATTCCCCCTGTTCAGTATCATTTTTTTCTTCAGTTCTCGGGTTTTTCCAAGATTCAGCCAGACCAATTCGTGTCGGTCCCTGTCATAATATTCGTATATCAGATCAAGGAACAGGGCCGCCGTCCAGGAAAAGCCGGAAGAGCCTTGTCCCAGCCCGTTCTGGGAATTATAGTACTCGTGAAATCCGAAGCGGATGGGCAGTTGAATCATGTCGATTTTCATGGAATCCGCTTTTTCTTTATAGCCGTAGGCCTTGAGGCCCTGGGAGATCATCCAATTTATGTTGATCCAGACAGGACCCCGCCAGTAATTTCTCGGATCGAAATCCTCGCGGGTCATATCGTAATTGGGTATGGTGAAACAGTTCCCCTGGTGAAGCGCGCAGAAAGATACAGAGTTTATTATCTCATAGAGTACTTCGGCCTGGTCTCTTGAAGCCGCCCCTGCAAACAGGGGCATAAAGCTTCCGGCGGTTGCCTTATGAATATATTGGCCGGTTGAGAGATCAAAGGACTCAAATGTCCTGCATTCGGGGCACCAGAGTGTCTCTGAAATCCCTTTTGTTGTATTGGCCGTCCATTCCTCGATTTCAGCGGTATCCTCACCAAGGATCTGCCCTATCTCCAGGAGATCCCTGTTCGCCCTGCATAATATGGAATTGAACAACACATCCTGAATCAGGAACGGGCATTCCCTGTATATCCTTTCTTCCGAATAATCGAGTCTCCGGAAAAGATCAACGAGATAGACATAACGATCGTAGTCTTCTTCCCCGGGCCGTTGTTCGGAGGACACCCCGTGTTTCAGGTCTTTGCGCTGATAGGGGGGCAATTTCCCCTTATCGATGTGTATCCTCTCAAGGGGGCCGTCCCAGGCAGGAGAGTTATCGAGTCCGGATTCCCAGGGATGTCTGATATAAACAAGTCCGCTCCCATTGGGATCCCTCGATCTATACAGGTATCGATGGGACGCCAGCAATTTGGGAAACATCTTCCTTAAAAACTCCTTAGCGCCCTTTTCATCATCACTTTCCTCAAAGATATGCCTGCATGAGATGGCGTGAAGGGGAGGCATGGTAATACCGCTTGTCAAACGGCCACCGGGAACCTGCCAGAAATCCGGCTCCGGAAAATAGTTGCCTAGGACCTCGGGATTGAAGACGATCTGAGGTATCATGCCGTTGGGCCACTGATATGAAAAAAGAGAAAGGATCTCCTGCTGGGCCCTCTCCTGATCGTAATGGGAATAACCGATCGCGATAAACCCGGAATCCCAGTTCCATTGATGGGGATAGAGGGAGGGAGAGGGCCTCGTATAGGAGCCGGTCCAGTTTTCATCCAGTATCCCCTTGGCTGCTTTCATGTACTCTTTGAACCCTCTGGTTGAGAATGTACTGAACATGATAATTTGTAATGGTACGTTGGATGTATAAATCTGATCCTCCCTGCATGGGGGGATCCATCCAAAAGCCCTTTATCCGGCTATAACTGAAAAAAGCGATGCTCAAGGTAAGATTCTTTTTATCTTGTTTGTTTTATCCCCTTGCGCCTTACGCCCTGCGCCCTGGGCAATGGTTTTATCACCCATGGCCTCCCTTTCATGTATAAACTCCTATGGATTCTGGCTCCTATTGCCGGTACGTACAACCCTATGTCCCCCGAACTCCTTCCGGAGGACTGCCACCACCTTATCGGAGAAGGAATCCCTCTTCTTGGAACGAAATCTCTGCATCAAAGATAAAGCGATCACAGGGGATGAGACCCCGCTGTCTATGGCCTGCTGAACCGTCCAGCGCCCCTCCCCAGAATCGTCCACATAACCAGCGATTTCAGAAAGCCTTTTATCCTTCTTAAAGGCCGCTTCCGCGAGTTCGAGCAGCCAGGAACGCACCACACTGCCCCGGTTCCAGAGGTGGGAAATTTTACCATAGTCCATTGACTCCGAATAGGGAGACGCCTCCAATATTTCGAATCCCTCTCCATAGGCCTGCATCATACCGTATTCGATCCCGTTATGGACCATCTTCACGAAATGACCGGCGCCCACGGCACCGCAATAGAGGTACCCTTCTTCCGGCGCAAGTGATTTGAATACGGGTTCAAGAAAGTCATAGGTTTCCCTTCCTCCTCCCGCCATGAGGCAATACCCCTTTTCCAGGCCCCATATTCCGCCGCTCACACCCACATCCATAAACCGGATATCCTTTTCGGAAAGAAGCCGGGATCGTTCTATATCGTCCCTGTAATAGGTATTTCCTCCGTCAATGACGATGTCCTCAGGTGACAGGTGAACGATAAGCCTTTTGATATGGTCGTCTATGACGGGACCCGCGGGAAGCATCATCCAGACAACCCGGGGTTGGGGAAGCTTATCCACCAGATCTTTTATGGAACCGGCTCCTTCCGCCCCCTCCTTCACAATTTGATCAACCTTCTCAGGCGTCCGGTTAAAGGCCACTACATCATGATCGCCCTCCAGCAACCTTTTCGCCATATTCATTCCCATCCGTCCCAACCCGATCATTCCTATCCGCATGGTTATCCTCCCTGACCGCAAGCTCTTCCTTTGAGATGAAAGAAAAATTTCAGTCCCTTCTGGATCTTTTCCGAGAAGATCTTGGGCGAAAAATAGGTGCCCGCAACCCGCTTGTTGATTTCCCCGAGGGTCGGGTAGGGATGAACGGCGGAAGCAAGGGTTGAAAGCTTCACCTTGCCGTTCAGCACGGCCACCCACTCGCTGAGCAACTCGCCCGCCCTGGGACCGAGGATCTGGACACCCAGGGGCTTCTCTTTTTCGTCCAGGATCATCTTTATCTTGCCTGTCCTTTCACCCTCGGCCAGGCTCCTGTCATTATCCTTGAACTCTTCGATCCAGACATCATAGCTAAGACCCGATTCCCTGGCCCTCTTTTCGTTCATGCCTATGCTGGCCAGCTCGGGATCGGAATAGGTGCACCAGGGGAGGTATGTGTAATCGGCCTTTCGGGGGAGATGAAAAACAGCGTTGCTGATCACGATTCCGCCCTCATATCCGGCTGCGTGGGTGAACTGATATTGACCCGTGACGTCACCCGCGGCATATATGTGCTTCTGGGTGGTTCTCAGCCTGTCATCAATCCGGATGCCTTTTTTATTGAATTCCAGGCCGATATCTTCCAGGCCGAGTCCTTCTATGTTTGGTTTTCTTCCCATGGCTACGAGGATCTTTTCCGCTTTGAGGCGAACGGTTTTTCCCCCGTTGTCCTGAAACAGGACCTCTTTTTCGCTGCCCAAGTCCCGGATACTCAGGTTGGCAGTATTCAAATGGATATTCACGCCTTCCGAGATCATGACCTCCATGACGGTATCCGCCATGTCCTTATCCTCCCTGCTGAGGATCTGACTGCTTCGCTGGACCACGTGAACCTCGGACCCGAGACGACAGAAGGCCTGGGCCATTTCCGTGGCAATGGGGCCGGCACCCAGAATGATCATAGACTCCGGCAGGCGTTCGAGATAAAATACCTCTTTATTTGTTATGAACGGGGTGTTATCAATTCCTTTTAAGGGAGGTATGGCGGGTGAAGAGCCCGTGGAAATCACCCAGTATTTTGCCGAGAATTGATTACCTTCAATAAGAATGGTGTGGGTGTCAATAAAAGAAGGACTTCCGAATTCCACCCTTGCTCCCAGGCCGCAGAATCTTTCCTCCGAATCGTGCTTCTGGATAACGTCGATGACGGTTCGAATCCTGTTAACCACTTTTCCGAAATCCACGGGCGGGACCCGGCTCAAGGGCAGGCCGAACCTGTCCGCGGTTTTCATCAGATGGTATACGAGAGCTGTCCGGATAAGCGTCTTGCTGGGGACACAGCCATAGTGCAGGCAGTCTCCTCCCAGAGCCTCCTCCTTTTCGACGAGGAGTGTCCTTGCCCCGAGCTGTGCCGCGCCCGAGGCAACGGTGAGGCCTGCGGCTCCTCCGCCAATAATCCCGATATCAAAATCATAGGAAGGCATCACTCCTCCTTTAAATGTCTTAATCGGTCCTTTTCCAAAATTGCTGGCAAAAAGTGGCCGAGGATTCAAGGGTTCCAGGATCCAAGGGGTTGTTCTC
>CAYTUL010000136.1:7013-8867 GCA_964441135.1 uncultured Desulfobacteraceae bacterium
TCCTATTCCAACTGCCTCCGACCCGTGGATTGTTATTTTATATTTAAGGACCAGTCGTATTTCAGATACTTGATTTTTATACCGCCTTTTCCCGCCTCGAGTCGTCGTTTGAAGTCCCCTTTTGCGTATTTCAGGAAGAAGCCGATGATATCATGATTAAAATCCTCGGAATACCATTTGAATATACTACTTACATACAGGGTATTGCCTTCGAGCCGGTTATACTTGGTATTGTTTATGAAAGATGAGGTCATTTCATCCAGTTGTAGATCCAGAGATTTGCCGGAATAGGGCTCGGAGCGTAACGGGGGACAACCCTTAGACGCGCAGTTCACGGCGAAGTGGACTCGTGGATCTCGAAAGCGGGGCCTTAATATTTTGTGTTCAATGTCATCCAGGGTAATGACCTGACCGTTAATCCGGCAAATCTTCTTTTCCCAGGGACTCTTAAAGATGTTGCCAAGATCCTTGATGGATTCTACACCGGGGTAGGCGCTTAAAATCAGTTTGATGGTCCAGGCGTTATAGGCGTTTATATAGAAGGCGAACTGCTCCTTGGGGGCCAAGGTGTCCGGTTTGACATCTTCAAGGACCTTGAGATATTGATCGAGCTTCGATTCTTCATCCTTGAAACCTTGATAATCGACCACTCCATTCTTCACATATTTTAGGAGAAGCTCATCGTAAATGCTGTTGTCGACGACGTCACCGGACCAGGATCGGGAAACCGGAAAAATCGCTCCCAATGAGGCAAGAGAGATGAAACACACAAAAAAGAGGATGCTTAATAACTTCAACATGGGTCCCTCCCTTCCACACCCTATCTCTTCTGAACATGCAAATCTTCACGAAATAATAACAAGAATGTAAAAAGATGTAAATGCATTGAAATGAAAGGGATTTGAAATCCGGACGAATCCTTGACAGGCCAGATTCCCCTTTGTTATGTAACCTGAAGGTGTAGAAATCGTTTTTGAATGAAAACCGGGCGGGAGTCGGACCCGAAGATGGCCCTTACCGGACGGAAGGTCGTGTAATGTATCAAAGGATCCTTGTGGCCCTTGACGGCTCAAAGTATTCCCTCATGGGGGGCGAGATCGCCCTCACGTTGGCCAAAAAATTTGGATCGTCGATCATGGCTGTCCATATCTATGACGGGAATATCCACAGTCATCGGCTAAGAGAGATGGAGCCGGTCCTCCCTGCCCAATACCAGGAGGAGGAGACACTACAGCATGTACGCGACTCCCACAATGAATTGATTTATGAGGGGTTTAAGTCTCTTTCAAAGGGGTATATCGAGGAATTTCATAAAAACGCCGTCGATAAAGGCATCGCAATCGATCAGATCCACAGGGAAGGGCGCGGCTATCAAAGGCTTCTTGCCGTTGCAGGAGAATACGAGGCTGGCCTCATCGTGATGGGGGCCTACGGCCTGGGTTTGACAAGCGATAAATACATAGGCAGCACGGCCCTTCGCGTATTGAGACAGTCGCGATGTGATGTCCTCATATCCCGGGAGGAGCCCCTCAATGGTGATATCCTGGTGGGGGTGGATGGCAGTGAAGAGGCCCTTGAGGCACTCCGGAGGGCGGTGGCCTGGGCACGCGCACTCGAAAAACCATTGAATATTGCCTCCGCCTATGATCCCTATTTTCACAGCAGGGTGTTTAACACGATGGCGGGGGCCCTGTCTCCGGAACGGCGGGAGGATGTGGGGCTTGACAAGCAGAAATCGCTCCACGACGATATCATTGATAAGGGATTAGGGATGCTATACCAGGGGTTTCTGAACAGGGCGGCCGGTCAGGTAAGTGAAGCAGGTATGAAGGCCGAAAGGTATCTTCTGAAAGG
>CAYTUL010000137.1:0-8815 GCA_964441135.1 uncultured Desulfobacteraceae bacterium
TCATAACCCCTTGAGACGAAGTTTCATACCTTGCAAACCCCAAATATTTGGTCATCTGCTGCAAAGCAGGTAGATATCTCCTTGTAAAGAAATATTATACCGGATATCCATCTTCAGCCCTAGCCTGATGATCCTGACCTCCGCGATGCGGAATCTTCGACCGGCCTAAAAGACCGGGTTTCCTACATTCAACGAATATAATTTGTTTTATTTATTCTATCAAGAGGTTTTTAAAGCTATTTGAATTTTATGGTCACCCCTTCATGCCCCTCGATCACCTTATTCACTTCCATCAATTTTTCTCGAGCCGGTTTAAATTCGGGATTATAGTACAGCGACTTCTCGAGAGCCGATCTTGCCTCTAAGATACTTCCCATTCTGAACTTGACAAGACCTTTCATAAAATAAACAGTCCACATTGTAATATCACCATTAAAATCGGCGATTGCCCTTTCAACGAAGTCCCCGGCCTTCTCGTAATCGTGAAAGAAATCAAAATACAAGCGACTGGCGTAAATATGGTAGGCAGAGTTCCGTGGATCGTAATCTATAGCCCTCAATAGATGTTTCTCTGCCTCATATCCATTGCCATGTGCAAGATATTTCTTATATCGGAGACACTCCATCTCCCCTTTAAATGGCCTTATCGTCGTATACCAGATCGTCCCGACAAGGATAAAAAATATCAGGGTGATCAGTATGGGGCCCGCCTTTGACTGTCTCCCCTTTCTGGAAACGATCAGGCTACGGTTTCTTAGATACGTCCCCTCCATTAATCCCATCATTAATACAGTCATAAACATTGTGCTATTCACCCTGAATGGGAAAAAGAAGAGAGCCGCCAACATGATTGAGATCATTGAACAGAAGCAAACGGCAGTTATCATTCTATCCTGATAAGCGATCTTATTATCCTTTATTACATGCCAGCCATGGGCCATTACCACAGCGAATAATAGTAGCAATGCGGTCGCTGCTATTAAACCTCCGTCATTCAGGATCTCGAGGTAATCATTATGGGCCCTCCTCGGTTTCGGAGCGTTGTAATTTTTAAAAAAGTCGGGGTCTGTTTTATTTATCTCGGCCTGGGCTTCATATACCATATTTCTATATGACCATAGCCCCATACCGAAAAGAGGGCTCTGTTTGAAAATCCAGATCGATGGAGGGAAATATTTCGTAACCCTCAACCTGAGTGTTTCGGACTCGAAAATTTTATGAAAACCCATCATATCATGGAAACGCTTAGGGGCTACTGACCATAGGAATACAAGAATAGTTAGGGATATAAGCCCATAGACGACCACTTTGCGTTTATAGGGTTTGAAATGGGTGGTAAATGATGTGCCGTGAATGATTTTTAAAAGATACAGGAAGAATAAAAAAGCCGGGAAAAAACCAAGCCAACTTGCCCTCGCCCTTGAAAAAAGAAAAGCCGCCATAATGAAAAAAAACAGGATAGCGGGGATCAGGCGTAATCTACCCTTCAATAGAAATGTCAAGCCTGCCATCGTATACAGGGGAAAAATCAGATAGGCCCCAAGATAATTGGAATTCCCTATCGTCCCCATGATCATATCCCCCGGGGAGGCCCACCTGATAAGGATATATATATTAAAAAACTGGAGCCATGCAACGATTGATACGAGAAGCCCGCTAAATGCAGAAGCACCGATCAGCGCGAGGGATCTTTTGTTATCAATATAGAGGGAGATAACATATAAAAGAACAAGACAGGCAATATTAAGGACGGCCGCTATTCGGGTAAAATAAATATTTTTCGTGTATAAAAATGAAAATGCATTAAGTATTATGAGGAAGAGAATAATTTTGTGGGTAGCAGTTTCCGATTTAAGGACTCCTTGACCGCGAAAAAAAGAAATACAGTAGATCAAAACCAACATAGAAATACATATAACCATGATTATGGTTTTAGGGGTGTTAAAGGCATTATCAACTACCCCGGGCATTACGATCACCGGTACAATTAGGGAAAGAAACAGGATGATAATAAAATAAGGATTCAACCCCGTTTTAAGATCTTCTGGATTTAACTCAGGAGGGGCTTTCCTTACTCTTTGATTCTTGTTCGCCATCTATGAGATCTCCTGCTGCTGTTCGGAACGTTTAATAATTGAAAGGTTTTCAGGAAAACATAAACGATTATTACTCTGCAAATTCCAAATACTGGGTTATTTGCCCCCTGGGAGGCGAATATCCCGCCGGACAGAGCTATCATACCGGACATATATCTTCAGGCACGGCCGATCAACCGTGAATTCCGATACCGGGGTCTGCAACCCGAGTACAAAAAAAATCCCAATTAATGACAATGTATGGCACGGTTTGATAATCTAACATTGATCTTTTTGATTTCTACATACATAAACAAAAACCTTTCTTTTTGTCAAAATTTAGATACACATGCCATAGTACGCCCCTGTAGCTAAGGTGGATCGATCACCGGATTCCCGAGCAGAACATATTGGTTTTCTATATCTTTGATATAAGTTAACTATCTGAAATTATTCAAAGGTGAACACCAGAAGGAGTTACGAGTACTCTGGGTGAGAAACAGGGTAATGAAAGAGACGGCAATGATTACCCACCCCTAATAGAATCGAAATGAGGTGAGTTTACTGGGTTTTAAAGTTCTTTTTAATAGTCTCCGAGAGGCATCTCAACGCTTATTGATCCTCAGGGGACGTAGAAGTGTAACCAGGACGAAACCGATAGCCGCCATCATTGCAAGCATGAGGAATATAATCCGGTAGCTTCCGGTCACATCGAAGATGCGACCGGCCAGGATCGGGCTGATCGCTCCTCCAATATTACCGCTGAAAAGGACGATGCCGAAAAGTACCCCGTGGGAGCCGGTACCGAACAACTCGGCCACCGTAGGGGATACTACCGTGAATAGACCGCCATGGGCAAAGCCGTAAACCACGGCGAACAGGAACAGCATCCACGCCCTTTCCGCGATCTGCAGCCAGATAAAACTGCAGAACAGGATAATAAAGCATATTATCAGGGAACGCTTCCCTCCTATTCTGTCATTGGCCGTACCCAGTACAAGCCGCCCAACAATGCTCATCCCCCCGATCGCGGAGATGACGCCCGCCGCGGTTCCGGGGGTGAGCCCCTTGTCAATGGCATGGGGAACGATGTGTACAACAATGGTCAGAAGGCAGAAGAAGGAGCAGAACTCCGCCAGGTTAATGGCCCAGAACTGCTTCGTCCTGACGGCGGCCTTCAAGGGCATCCCCAAATCCCTTAAACCGGATCTTCGGGCCGAGGGCTCGTAAGGATCATCATCGGGTAGCAGGCCCATATCATGCGGATCATGACGCATCACCAGGGACACTGACACAAGAATTACGATGAAAATCAGCCCTATAATCATGTACGTGCTGCGCCAGCCATATGCGGTGATGAGAGTCGCGGCAAAGAGCGGCATCAGGAGCTGGCCGGCCCCTGTCCCCATCTTGACGATTCCGGACATCATGCCCCTGCGTCTCAGGAACCATCGCGATACCGTAGACAAAGTAATCACGTCAAAGGCTCCGAAGCCGACAGCCACGAACAGCCCATATAATAAATAGAGTTGCCAGGGGGTACGGAGCCCTGACAGGAGCAGGTAACCGAGGCTGAACAGAATGCTCGTTGTTACCGTAAGGGACTTCGGACCCATTCTATCATTCAGCCTGCCTGCCGGTATACCAAGGGCTCCTCCTATTAAAAAAGAGAGGGACGAGGCACCGGAGATCATGGCCCGCGACCAGCCGAATTCTTCCTGAAATTCCTTGAAAAAGAGCCCGTAGGTAAACATCGCACCATAGCAGATTCCCTGCATGATGAAGCCGGCCGCCACGATATTATAGCCATAAAAATATCTTTCTCTCACGTTTCTTTCCATTCCTTTCTGATACCTATGAAACCTTTTCCAGCTATTTTGAGAAATATAGGTAGAACAATGTCTATGAAGATGATAAACCCGCGTGGCGAGCCTGCAAAGGATCTGATTATTGATGTTTGTTGAAAGGACTATAGGTGGAATCCGGGGTGGGTGTCAAGTTTAACCTACATGCGTAAGCTTCAGGCTCACCGCCTTTTTGCCGGAAAATAGGCGTTCCTAATAGCTCGAAAAAGATAAAGCCATTTTCAGAATGAAAAAAATAGGATTGTTTGGATTCGTGTCCTCGATCTCAGAGAACCAGAAGGACAAAAGCATGGCTATGTTGAGGTTCGGTTCCATGACATACATTAGGGAAGCAATGACATGTTTGTACCTTATCCATGTATTTTTTTGTAATAGTCTTAGAATTTATAAGAAATCAGGGACTTACGTCAAATTAATGACATTGCGTTAACAATCCCGGCAGAGTATTCCCCACCCTGATAACTCACATATTTATTCAATCTATATATCATATCGTAATGATTAACCATTTTGAGATCAGGGGAATTTGGCACGGAAATTGATAACTTCCAGTTAATAACATCAGCCATAATTTCATTGGATCTCAGAAAGGCTGTAAACTTAGAAAAATATTCGGTAACAGATGAAGGAAAAAAGCAGGGTTAAATATCAGTCGTCCGTCGCTCCCCATATCAGGGAACAAAAGCTCCTTCCTTTTTCATTAATTTCTAATGATGAGAACAGAGGTGGTATCCTCAGGATAAAGGAGATTATCGATAAAAGCGCCACTAAGATATTTATATCCCACAAAAATGAGCTGCTTTTAGAGCCGATTACTTATATTATTCCTGCTGTCTGGGGGAAAATAAAACAAGGGGAACTTACTGGCAGCCAGAAGGAAATTCATAAAAGGATAGACCCCCTGATAACAGATATCATGGAGATATTAGAGCTTGATGATTTAAATGAAACACAGGAATTTGCGATAGAATACCTCATTCGCGGATTGATTATTTCAAAGATCACTTATCTGATCGAGGCATCAAAACATCGTTGAAATGAAAAAGCCCATCAGCTTGGGGCCTGCTATTCACAGTAGTGAATAGCCCGCGCCTCTCCAAACCCCTTATTTGCCATTCATCTACGGGCAGTGCCCGCGTGCACAGCACAGGGCATGCCCCGTTCTGTGCACAGGGGAATCTGGCTTTTTCACGTAATAATCACCCCGGCGAAACCAACGGCCGATTGTGTCGCATCCTCATGCCATACCTGATAGTCCAGGATTTCACCTCTGCCTGAAATCACTACTTCAAGCAGACAAGCCAAGGCAGAAAACCCACACACATTGAATCTATCGTTTACCGCCCTCGACTCTTCCCAAAATCGATTAGCGTCAAAATGTATGAGGTATTCCAGTAACTTCTCATCATGCGCCTTCGATTGACCCTGGAGGTATTCGGCAGGCATTTCATGACCGAATTTCGGACCCACATGAGAGAAATCGACACCGGCTATGACTAATGTGCTCCTATCCTTATCCTCGATTATCTTCTCGAGCTCCCTCAGAAAAGGCTTCGCCTTTTCGATGAACGAACCCCTGCTGTATTCGGGGAGGGATGACTGAACAGACCCACAAAGTATGGGGATGATCGTGAATGAATCTTGTTTGAGGATATGCTGTAAAAAAATGACTTGGAACTCTAAGGAGTGCTCCGCCCTGTGTCCAAAATCATTGGTAGCTATTATGTCCTTACCTCTCTCCATGAGTCTTTCAACCGAATCCCGATCATTTTTAACGATCCCAAGGGGTGTCTTAAAATCCTTCCCTGTCAAAGAAAAAAGATCCTTTGATATATGATGCCCCGTCCCTAATAAAACAACCCTGTCAGGCTCAGTATATTTGAGAAATTGATATACCCTTGAGTAGACCCTATATCCTACGGCTAGGTCTATGTGAGGTGCTACCATAGCCCTGATCTTTCCTGAAGGATTAGATGGAATCACCTGTCCGTTGAGAATTTCATCCAGCCTGTTTCGCAGTTCGAAGGGATCTTTGGGGTACGCCTTGCCGCAATGGGAACAGGGTCTCAGCCTCGATAGGGTAAAATCGGCAATTAGCTTGTCTCGAGCTGCTCGAAACCGCCCGGAATCTAACAGAAAACAATCATCGAGATGATTCAGTATACGCTCTACTTCGTCACTATGGACTATTTGGCCACCGGATTGTCGCATCAATTCTACCTGGAGATCCCTTATGGTCCTGAAGCCATCGAGAAGTACCATGATTCGATAAAGCGGTATGGCAACAGCCTTCCCTTCCGGCACAAGTCCCAGATGATCGCGGATTAGTATCAGATTTTGACCTTCGTGCCGCACGGGAATTAATTCCAGATCTCTCCTAATCTTTGGTGTTTTTTCTTTCACGGTTTTATCTTATCCAATTTTGGACCCGCCGGAACCATAAAGTGTTATACCTTCTTCATCTTTTGAGGTCTGTTGTAATCGATCCCAAATGCTGGATTTTTGATTCCCTATCAAAATATATCCTGCTGATATCCGGAATCCGGCAACCAGAACCTCGTTCCCTTAAGTTCGATCAGATCCCCGGTAAAATTTTGACCTTTTTACATAAAAATTCAATTTTACGCTACTAATTATTCCTCTTCTGATAGATCCTCACTGCCCGGTTATGCTCTTTGAGAGTCTTTGAAAAATGGTGAGAGCCATCATTCTTTGATACGAAATAGAGATATTCGGTCTCCGCAGGGTATAACACGGCCTTGATGGATTCCAGACCGGGATTGGTGATTGGTCCGGGAGGAAGGCCCCTGATAATGTAGGTATTATATGGAGTCGGTTTCGATAGATCTTCTCTTTTTAGATTTCCGGAAAAGTCCTTGATTCCGTATATCACTGTAGGATCACTATCAAGCTTCATCCCTTTTTTCATGCGGTTCAGAAACACACTGGCTATTATTGGCCTCTCTTCAGCGGTTCCTGTCTCCTTTTCCACGATGGATGCCAGCGTGACAATTTCTCCCAAACTCATACCGGATCGGTCTACCATTTTTTTATATGGTTCCACGGCCTCATGGAAACGCGTGATCATCGCTCCAACGATGGATAATGCTGACAGGCCCCTTCCAAATTGGTATGTATCAGGGAAAAGATATCCTTCAAGACTCGGGCCATTTATTCCATATTTATTTAACACCTTGGGATCTTTCGTAATTAAAAGAAATTTTTCGCGATTGACTAATTTTTCCTTGGCTAAAATATCAGCGATCTGTCGAATTGAAAAACCTTCGGGAATTGTGACTGTATAGGTGATAATGACTCCTTTCGTTAACATCTCCATAATCCGTATCGGTGCCATATTAGAACTCAACCTGTACTCCCCGGCTTTTATCTTCCTGCTATATCCCATTATTGTGGCCCAGAGCATAAAGAGTGTCCTATCGGTAATAATCCCATGACTCTCTAATTTATAGGCCGTCTCCTTCAGGGACATCCCCTCCTGAACAGTGATAACCTGGTACTCTCCACCCTTTTCTGCAGGTCTTATAAAAAAGAGACCGAATCTAATAATAAGGCCGGCTATTGCAAAGAATAGAAAGACTGATAATATTGTGCCAACTCTTTTTAGAGGGATTTTAGACATTTATAAAACGTAATATGAGTCCCAAGGAGATAAGCAGACCTTGGACTACAACCGTCATGATTGTAAGGGCCTGTGCAGGAATCAAGGCTTCACCGGAAAGATACCCCCTCCGGGTGATTTTCAGCGCCCTGAATGCTAATGGAAAAGATAGAACAGTGATCATAATGAAATATGATATTCCCATAACAGACATTAAGGGAAGAATCAAGATAAAGGATAGTGCCATTCATCTACGGGTAGTACCCGCGTGTACAGCAGAGGGTACTCTGACTTTTTCATATAAATGATTTTTATATCAAGTACGAGGATACCTTTTTTATTTTGGCCTCTATTGTATTTATATCTCTGCTCACTCAAAAGCTTCCTCAAATTTTTCAAGAGGGCACATGCTACAAAGCGGCTTTCTGCGGCAATATTCCTTACCGGTCCTTACGATCAGGGCATGAAATTCATTAAAAAGTTTTGTGTCTTCTGGAAGACTGTCCATAAAGAGTTCCTGCAGTTCATAATATGTGGCCCCGTCATCAGCCATATTATGCCGGTTCAGGATCCTGTATGTGTATGTGTCAATGACAAAGACAGGCCGTCTCGCGGCATATAGAAGGATACTGTCAGCAGTTTCCGGTCCAACACCTTTTATGGAGATAAGGCCTTCTCTCAACGTATCTGTTTCTTCTCTGAGAAAACTCCGGATATCGCCATGATATCTTTCCATGATAAACCCTGTTAGATTTTTTAAACGCCTCGTTTTGATATTGAAATACCCTGCGGGTCTTATGATCGCGGCAAGCTTTAACGGTGGAATATTATGAAGGGATTCAATGGAAAGAAGGTCCTCTTTCTTCAGGTTATTGATTGCCTTTTTAACATTATTCCATCTGGTATTCTGAGTAAGAATAGCCCCCACAATCATCTCGATCTCGTTCTCTCCAGGCCACCAATGCTGGGGACCGAAATGGCCTAACAACAGATCGAATATCTCCATCAGTTTTTGACCGGCCGAAATTCCCATAAAACGCCTTCCTTCGTCTCTTAATTGCCTTGACAGGCCGAGCAGGATACCTTAGATTTACGCTTCATGTCAACTTGGCCCTTAGCCAAAAATAAACTATCGAACGAATATATCGGCGATAACAGTCGTGGATTTTGTTTCAACTCTGGGAACCATCAAGATGTTAGATGCAAGAAGCGAAAATTATCTATAACACTTTTTGAACAGCATGATCATTAATCTT
>CAYTUL010000138.1:0-5582 GCA_964441135.1 uncultured Desulfobacteraceae bacterium
AGACCTATGGGATCGGAGTCTCGGTCTGTTGCCCGGCCAACATCAAGACGAGAATTTACGAGGCCACCTATACCCGGCCCGAGCACCTGAAGAATACCGGATACCTGGTCAACGAGAGTACGGTGGATTCTTTGCGGCGCATACACGCGGGCGGCATGGATCCGGTGGTCTTAGCCAACCATATCAAAAAGGGGATCGAGGAGAACCATCTCTACATTATTCCTTATCCGGAAGCAAAGCAGATGTTAGAGAAGCACTTTCAGGACATACTCGATTCCGTGTTGCCCGAGGAGGCGGATCCCGAGGGCATGAGATCGCGAATGGAGGCCATGAGGAACTGGATACAGGATCCCGGGGAGAGTTTCGGCAAGGCCGTCCCGGAATTGACCTGGGTAAAGGACCGCAGACCGCCACCGCCGCCGGAACGGAAGTAGGGTATTCCGGATCCAAGAGTCCGGGGATTCAAGGGTTCGAGGGAAAAGGTCCGGATCGCTAGGGCCATGGTCAAGAGGGCCCTACGTGCCTAACCACCCAGGGCGGGCGAGGTGACCTCAAGGACCTGACCCGAAAGTTTATTGGATAGATCGGAGACCAGAAAAGCCACCGCACTGGCAATATCATCAGGGGTGGTTGTCTTCCCCTCCTTTGCCAGATTCTCTACAAGGTCCACCATTTGAGAAGGCGCTCCGCTGGCCTTATGAAAATTGGTGGCCCCCGGTCCGGGGGCTATGATATTGATATTTATTCCTTCGGCCCCTACTTCACCTGCGAGTGTCCTGCTGAACATTACCGTCGCCGCCTTTGCCGCGCAATAGGGACCTGCGCCGGCGAATCGCCTGGGCTGATGGGCGGCATGGGTGGAGAAATTGACGATCTTCCCGTATTTACGCTCAAGCATATGGGGGAGCACGGCCTGGGTGAAGTTCATGGTTCCCTTGAAATTGATATTTATATCCAGGTCCCAGTCCTCCTCCGTGGAAGAGACAAAGGGCCGAATACCACTCGCCCGGCCCGCGCAATTGACAAGGATATCGATTCTCCCGAATTCCCCTAAAGCCTCTCTTACGGTACTGTCCACATCAGCCCTTTTTGTCGTGTCTGCCTTAAGGGCCATGGCCCTAAGCCCCAGGGACCTGACCGCCTCCGCCGTCTTCCGGGCCCCTTCCATATCCACATCCACACTGATGATATGGCATCCTTCACGGGCGAGGGTTAAGGCTATTCCCTTTCCAAAACCGGTCTGGCTGCCCGTCCCGGTGATCAATGCTACCTTGTCGGTCAATTTTAGATCCATCATTTCCTCCCTTGTCTCAATACAAAAATGGCTACTTTTTCAGTTTGTTGCGATGATTTATAGTTCAAACAACCTTATCACATAAGGTATTTATATCGCTTATACAACGGACCACTGGCAACAGACAACGGACGCTACTGATTATCTAAGAGCCCTCAAATAAGACCCCCCTCAACCTGGGGTCAAGGGCGTCCCGAAGGCCGTCACCCACCATGTTGAAGCTGAACACGACAAGCATGAGGGTAAAACCCGGTGCAAAAGAAAGCATGGGCGCCCTCATCAGATAATCCCGGCCATCACTAACCATACTGCCCCAGGCAGCGATGGGGGCCTCCACGCCGATACCCAGAAAGCTGAGACCGGCCTCGGCCAGAATGGTCGCACCGAGCATCATGGTCATCAGAACGATGAGGGGAGGGAAGCAATTTGGAATCAGGTGTCGTATCATAATGCGCAGGTGACTGGCACCCATGGCCCGTTCCGCCATGACAAAGTCATTTTCTTTACCCGTTATGACCTGTCCGCACATTAACCTGGCATAGATAGGTATCAGACCGACCGTGAGGGCTATAATGACGTTTTCCATTCCTCCACCAAGGAGGGCCGCGATAACGAGGGCGAGCAAGATCATGGGAAACGCCATGAGGGCATCCACCAGCCTCATGATAAGCGTATAAACCCAACCACCATAATACCCGGCAACCAGACCTAAACCCACACCGATTATGGCCGCGGAGAAAACAACGATCAGACCAATCATCATAGAGGTCCTGGACCCATAGATAATGCGGCTGAGGGTATCCCTCCCGAGGGCGTCCGTACCGAGGAGGTGTTCCTTGCTCGGACCTAAAAGGCCCTGTCCCAGGGTCGGTTCATAGGGGTCATAGGGGGCAAAGAAAGGGGCAAAGATCGCCACCAAGATAAAGGCCAGGAGCACCACTATCCCGAATACCACGACCCCTCGTCCGAAAAACACCCTGCTGAAGCGTCGAAACCCACCGAGGTTCTGTGTTGTCTCCTGATTCCTCCCATGGGTACTTTTTTCGGGCTCCTTCATTCTTTGCCCCCTATTCATAACGCACCCTCGGATCAAGCCACCCATAGGCAAGGTCCACGAGAAGGTTGGACAATACAGCGGTTGTCGCAATGATTAGGGTTACTCCCTGTACATAGGGATAATCCTGGTTAATCACGGAACTTACGGCCAGCCTGCCGAGACCGGGGATGACGAATATGGTTTCGATGAAGACCGATCCACCGAGGATAATGGGTATCCCCGTGCCTGCCAGGGTAAGAATAGGGATCAGCCCGTTCTTCAGGGCATGTCTTATGATAATCATACGCTCCGTCAGGCCCTTGGAAGCGGCCGTTCGTATATAATCCTGTCCCATCACCTCGAGCATACTGGAACGGGCCTGACGCGCTGATCCTGCAATAGGGAAAATAGCCAGACAAAAGACGGGCATGATGATCTGCCGGGTATTTAACCAGAAGTCTTCAAATGGAGAGGTATATCCCATGATGGGCAGCCATCCCAGATATAGACCGAGCCCGTACATGAGCATAATACCAAGCCAGAAATTGGGAACGGTTATGCCCAGGTTTGCCAGGGTCGTGACGAGGTTATCTATCCAGGTACCCCTTCGGACCGCGGATAGGACACCGGCAGGAATGCCGATGATGTGGCCGATGATGAATGCCAATCCCCCTAAATGGAGGGTTATGGGCAGGCGGCGGAGCAGTTCATCGATTACGGGCTGACGGTTTAGGATCGAAGTGCCCAAATCACCGCCTAAGACGCCGCTTATCCATGCAAGATACTGAAATACCAGGGGCTTATCAAGACCGAATTCATGTCTCAGTTTAATAATCTGTTCCTCGGTGTAATCCTGCTGCTCTGTTGCGGTAACCAGTAATAGAATGGGGTCGCCTGGTAAAAGACGCATGGCAAAGAACACGATCAGGGTAACCAGGAAGATGACGGATGCGGCGTGTAACAGCCTCCGGAGGATATACGTTGACATAGCAGCCTACCGCGTACGTATTGATGGTATATAAGAGATGTCTTTAGTGTTTATCCGGATGTTCTTTAGGCGGGCCGGATGGGAGTATCACCCGGCCTGCCCTGGATTGCTTCGGCCCGAGGAATGGGTTATTTACTCAACCATACGTCCTCAGGGTTAAAGTAAACGGGAAATCCCCGCTCAACAAAACCACCCCCATGGACGTATTTCTGCATGGCGTAGCCTTTGCCCCCCTCGTATACGGGAATGACGAGACATTCATCAAAGGCGATCCTGTTCACTTTACGCATCAGATCGATGTCCGGCATCAGGGAATTCAACGATTCCAACAAGGCGGCTTTGAATTTCTCCGATTTATATGTACTCACGAACCATCCGGACTCATCGCTATAGAACAATAGCCATAGGGTGAAATTCCAGTTGGCAAAGGCCGGTATCGGCTGCATAATAAGGCCTTCCCATGTCTTGCGATTCATGATCGGCGCATATGCAGCGTGTTCCCAATATTCCATACGCGCGTCAATACCCACTTTGCTAAGGAAGGACTGGACAGCTACGTTGACATCCTTGTTGATCATGACGGGTGCCGGGTAAATGGTTGTCTTAAAGCCCTTTGGATAACCCGCTTCGGCCAGCAACCGCTTTGCCTTCTCAGGGTCGTATTTCCGGCCTACGAAACCCGGTTCAAAAGAGGCGTTATCAGGCGGCGCGATCTGGTACGGGGCATTCCACATACCATAACCCAGACCTTTGGCAATGGCTTCGCGATCTATCGCATACTCCACGGCCTCGCGCACCTTCTGATTATGATAGGGGGAAT
This sequence comes from uncultured Desulfobacteraceae bacterium, assembly GCA_964441135.1. Classification (GTDB taxonomy): domain Bacteria; phylum Desulfobacterota; class DSM-4660; order Desulfatiglandales; family HGW-15; genus CAYTUL01. The sequence continues at coordinate 4,139 of CAYTUL010000138.1, forward strand.
CGGGATTGGCACTGCTTGGGAAGAGGGAGAAGGTCGCCTGATGCTGGGTGATCGTATGAAATCCGAGGTCCCGCATCTCCGCCGCTATCTTGCCGAGTTCCACAACCAGACAATCCCCCTCGCCGGCCTGCATGACGGCCTTTTGTGTTGTCTGGTCGGGGACATAGGCAATCTCATAGGCATCCACATAGGGCATACCCTTTTTCCAGTAGTCGGGATTCTTGACCCCCCGGGCACCCACATCACGTTTAAAATAATCGAAAAGGAAGGGACCCGTACCCACGGGGTTACTCCGCATCCATTCTAAACCGTTTTTCTTGAAGGCCGTGGGAGATACCATGAAATTGCCGTCCGAAAAGGAGTTCAGGGAAGTGTTTCGCCAACTCTTCATTTTTACCCGAACCGTATCCTGGTCAAGGACTTCCACGGCTTCCCAGGTGGGCGCCCTCCCCTCATCCATCCATTTCTGCAGGTTCCAGGCGGCAGTTTCGGCGTTGAAATCCGTCCCATCGTGAAATTTGATACCCTTTTTTAACTTGAAGGTAATGGCTTTTCCATTGGGCGCAATGTCATAGGAATCTGCCAGCCAGGTATAGTATTCCCCCTTGACACTCTGCCTCAAAAGGCCTTCACAAAAGAGCTGGGTGGTCGCGACCATGTCCCCTCGAATTTCGGGCGGCCAGCCCGGATTGCCTCCGGGCGATAGGTCAAGGACCAGTTTGAAAGTACCCCCGTATTTTGGATTATCGGATGATTTCGCCTGGCTTATGGGAAACAGGCAAATCGTGACACAAACTAATACAATGACGATGAGTGCTCCTTTTTTCATTTTAGACCCCCCTTTCTTGAGAAAAATAATCCCTGTGGAAAATGACCTATTCATCAAGAGTACTGGTATTTATCCTTCTCACCCCCCTTCATGATTTGAGTTTTTGATAAGAGTTCTCATTTTTACGGCAGGAATATCTTCAAGTTGACAGAATATCCTTTCCCCGGCTGGAGATACAGAGTAAACCCGTTGGGTATCAAGGAATCGCGATATGAATCGGGGCGCTTGTTCCATAGCGATTTACAAAAGGAATCCAGGCCTGATCCGGCGGCCTTTCCCGGCAGTAAAATGAAGGCGATGAGATCTCGATGATCCGACTCCAAAGTATAACGGGTGAATCGGAAGGTCTTTAGGGTCGCCTGTATAATCCATTATTATGGTATCGCCAAGCATGAGTCAAGCATATAATTAAGCCTCGCTCATTACAGCCTCCCGCAACCCACGGACTACTCAATTAAAAACAAAGGCTTGGCCGACTGCTGATCGATGACCGCTGAAAACTCCATCCAGAAACTGGCTGTTTCTGGACGGCCACTATTTGGGAGGAACTGAGAGTATCCTTTGCACATGATCAGGTTGCACATTGATTTCTTCAACCTCAACAAGATCTTTTTG
>CAYTUL010000138.1:5682-8762 GCA_964441135.1 uncultured Desulfobacteraceae bacterium
ATATTTGCATTCATAAATCGTATGTGATAACTTTCTGGAACTACTCATTATAATGTACCTCCCTTTCCAGCGTACCTTCCGGGGAGGTACATGAATATCAATACTTAGTGCCCATCCATAAACCATCGTTTATGGATTCACGCTTTCAGCAAAAGATTATAAAAACAAAGATTTAGCTGATAGCTGATAGCTTGGTTATTATAACCTTTCAGGCGAAGCCTATTATCTCTATGACCAGGTCCTGAGGACCCGGTTTTTAAATTGAATAAAATGCGTAAAAATGATCTGAACATTATTGTGCGTTCGCTAATCCTTGGCCTGTTGATTCTTTGCTTGAATTTCGGTTGCGAGAGGCAGATCTTCAAACACGACATTGATGTGGTCCCCAAGCCCTGGAATCACCTTGACTTTAAAAACAATCCCGGTGCCTTCCAGTTTGCAATCGTCGGCGATCGAACAGGCGGTCACCGAAAGGGCGTATTTCCCGAAGCCGTTCAAAAATTGAATCTCCTGCAACCCGAGTTCGTCATGTCGGTAGGTGATCTGATTGAAGGCTACAGTGAGGATGCAGAGGAGCTAAGAGAGCAGTGGGAAGAGTTTAACACCTTTGTCAACGATCTGGAGATGCCCTTCTTCTACGTTGCGGGTAACCACGACATCAGCAATAGACTTATGGCCCGGATGTGGGAGGATATGCATGGGAGGCGTTACTACTACTTTATCTACAAAGATGTTTTGTTTCTCTGCCTGGATTCACAGGATAAGCCTGTTGAAGAGGGAAAGAGCCCGACACCAGGTGGATTGGGAGCAGAACAGATCCGCTGGGTTAAGGAAGTGGTAAACAGGCATAAGGACGTGCGATGGATTTTCGTTTTTATGCATCAGCCCTTGTGGGCCTATGAGGGCGGCCCGAGGAAGGAACCCCCAAGAACGGGATTTAAAGAGATCGAAGAAGCACTCAAGGATCGCGATTATACTGTGTTCGCAGGCCATTTACACAGTTTCACGAAGTATATTCAAAGCCAAAAATATTATTATAGGGTGGCCACAACAGGTGGAGTCAGTAGACTCCGCGGACCCTCATTCGGCGAGTTCGAAGGTGTCATCTGGGTCACGATTACTCCGTCGGGACCCAGGCTCGCAATTCTCACGCTTGAAGGGATTAACGATGATGACATGCATACTGAAATGATGGAAAGCTTCCGCAGGCAGCGGCTCATTTTTGATTGTATTGACATAAAGACCGGTGGTAAAAATTTCAAACTACCCATAAAAAACCCCACTGATCAACCCATGGATATTTCTGTTGAGTGGAACCTACACAATAGCAAATACTGGTCAATCATGCCCGACGGGGCCGAAGCAAAAATCAAGCCCTTCGGAGAGATTCATTTCAAGTTCTTGGTCCGTCGCGTCAGCGATGGCCCCCTCTTTCCTCTGCCGGTCTATAAAGTACGGGCTCAGGCCCAGGGATTTAGGTGCGAATATAGCCTGAGAATGCCCATGATTAACCTTGATCGCCTTCTACGCAATAATCGTCCCACAATATACGTAAAGAAGGCAGCTACAGCTCCGAAAATTGACGGCAATTTAGATGATGAAATCTGGCGGCGTGCCCCTGATGCAAAAGAATGCGATTTTATGAATAGCCGGCTCGATTCAATACCTTCTGTGCGGACAGAGGGCTGGGTTGCCTATGATGAAGCCTATTACTATGTCGCAATGCGATGTCAACACTCGGGAAGAGAAATCAACGAAGCCGGCGTCGGGGAACGGGATGGAGATGTTTACCGGAATGACTGTGTCGCTGTTATGCTTGACACGAATCGAGACCGGAGGTCCTATTACCATTTTGCCGTGAATCCAGAGGGTGTGCTCTTTGATTCTTATATCTGCGACAGGGGTTTCAATTCCGGGGCCCTTGTCGCTACTGGGAAGAACAAAGATTTCTGGACGATGGAACTTGCCGTTCCATGGTCTGACATGATGGTATCGCCACCCTTTGAGAAGGTAAGAATGGGGTTTCTTCTCGCGCGAGTTCTTCCCGCTGAAAAATGCAAACCTCGGGAAGTGCTCCAGTACCCGCCCCTGAACGGGGAGAATGACAGGATAGAGCTGTTTGGAGACCTTGAGTTTAAATAGATGCCAACATGAGGAGGGATCCCTTTAGCTCATCAATCGGCAAAAGAAGCGGAAAAGGAAGGAGGTATGGGCATGAAAAAAATATATATTATCGTTTTTACAGTTCTTATGGCCGTCATTATCTCTTACGAGCCGTCCTTTGCTTCATCCGAAGGCAAGGCAGATCCGGATTTTTTGGTGGATATCCATAACCCGGCCAAGGCCTGGAACGGCAATACGATCCTGCCGGATAATCATAAGCGGGATAGTCCAAGAGTTGTAGAGGTCAATATGAAGGGAGAAATTGTCTGGGAGTATGTTCTTCCGGGCAATCTGAAGCGGTACACGAATCCTGGTTTTGACGTGGAATTGCTTCCAAGTAAAACTATATTATTGGTGCTGCCCGGCAAGGGAATATATGAAATTGACCGTAAGGGTAAAATTATCTGGTCCCACGGCGATAAAAAGGTGTCCCACGACGCTGATCGACTTCCGAATGGGAATACCTTGTACGTATGCGGAAACGGCGACACGAAAAATGATCCACAGGTAAAGGAGATTGATCCATCCGGAAACATCCTATGGTCCTGGTACGCTAAAAACGAATTCAACAGGGCACCCTATAAAGATATCCATGATCAGGGTTGGACCCATACAAACGCGGTGACGAGACTTGCAAACGGAAACACACTAATCAGCCCAAGGAATTTTAACATGCTGGTCGAAGTGGATCCCCAGGGGAAAGTTGTTCGAACCATCGGGGAGGAATACCTTAAAGCCCAGCATGATCCGGAAGTCCTTCCTGATGGCAACATACTTGTGGCCAACCATGATACGCCTCATGAAGTATTGGAAATAGATCCTCAGACGGATGAAATAATCTGGCGATATGCTATAAGAAAAAGAAGGGCGTGGCCTGTCAGAGACGCGAACAGGCTGCCCAATGGCAATACCTTGAT
>CAYTUL010000139.1:0-8760 GCA_964441135.1 uncultured Desulfobacteraceae bacterium
GCCATCCACGATTCCGCCACCGGCGATCACGGGAATCTGAAGAGCATCAACGATCTGGGGAATCAGGGTAAAGGTACAAATGCGATCATGACCGGTATGACCACCGCCTTCGAGGCCCACAGCGATAAAGGCATCGACTCCCGCCTGTTCCGCTTTTCTGGCAACGGGTACATTGACCGGCATAGCGCGGTGTAATACTTTTATTCCGGCATTTTTTAACTGTCTCGTGTATGTTCCCGGTTCAACTCCAACAAGGACGGCCACCGGGATAGTCTCCTCCAGGATCACTTTGAGACACTGATCACTGTAGGGTTTCCCACCCTCGGGAAAATCGACCACATCTCCGAAGCTGATGAGGTTCACCCCGAAGGGCTTATCCGTGAGGGATTTTACTTTTTTTATCTGGCGGCGAAGCCGCTCGCCTGTTTCCACTACGCTTTCGGTAACCGTTCTTTCGCCGGCATTGGGACCGATGACGCCCAGGCCACCGGCATTGGAGACGGCGGCCGCCAGATTCGCATCGGTTATCCAGTCCATGGGCGCCTGGATCACAGGAAACTCTATGTCCAGGAGTTCACAAACCCTGTTTTTTCGCAATATTCCATTCCTCCTTCACATGCTTGGATACATTCCCATCCATGTCCTTTGCCGTAATGGATTAATCCTGCCCCGGATGATGAAGAACGAGGAACTCTATAGGAATCCCGTCAGGATCTTTGGCATACAGGAATGAGCCTTTGTGTTCAGGTATTCCATCATCCATCAGTTGAGGGCCTGATAGAAACTCGATGCCCTCTTTTTCACAATAGGCCGATCTTTCCTCAATATCGGTACAATAAAGACAGACCTGCAAGTAGCCCAAATCTCCGAAATTAGTCGCAAACGGGATGGACCTGCCCCGGGGTCTCATAACCTCGAACAGTTCTATCATACCGCTCCCTTTGCTGTTTGCAAGAACGCAAGAGCGAACCTTCGTTTGATTACCGCCGGAAACTTCATCCACAAGCCCGTAAAAACTCTCATGACTATCGATAACCACCCTATCAAGACCGAGGTGTTTTTGATAAAAGGATATTGACCGCTCCAAGTCGGTCACGCTCACTCCCACACTGCGAACACCGCCATATCTATTCCGAAACTGTCCGTTGGCCTCTGAAACGAATTCGATGAGGTTTCCTTCCGGATCTCTAAGATATACAAAGGAATAATCTCTCCATCCCGGAACCTTTGCCAGCTTCGGCTGAGAGCAGAAGTCTATCTTGCCTGCGAGTTCCCCGTACAAGCGGTCTAAATCTGAGACGGCAATCGTTATCTTGGAAACCCCAATGTCGCCGTATCGAAAATCCTTGCGAATCGCCCGTGGAACCGGGTCAGTCATTTGAATCAACTCGACAAGTACCCCCTCTTCCTCCTGATTAAACATAATACCGGAGAATACGACACGTGACATGCGTAATACTTCATGCATGATCTCATGCTCGGATGGTTCAAATTCAAAAAAAACCCTATTGAATCCCAGGATATTCTGATAAAAGGCCTTCATTGTCTTGAGGCTTCTGACACCGATGGCGACATGATGCACCGATCCCTCCCGTATATCCTTGTTCGTGAATTTTCCCGGTCTTTTCACAAGTTCATCCCTCATTTCCTCCCCATATGGGCGGCCGCGTTTTCACCGGCGATCCGGCCTGAATTCAAGGCAAACCCGAATGTCGTCCCGCTGAGAACCGCGTTATAGGTATCTGATTCCCATCCCCCAGTGTCTACACCCGCGGCATAAAGACCGGGGATAGGGTTGTCATCATGATCAAGGACTTCCATATGATGGTTGATCTTGATTCCGCCTATGGTACCTAAAAAACGAGGATAACATTTCAGGGCATAGTAGGGCGGGGTTCGTAAAGCTTGAAGATAGAGGCGATCCTTGGCGAAGTCCTCATCATAACCATTATCACAGTAAAGATTATACGCTTCTATGGTTGTCTGCAGAGTTTCAGGTTCTATTTCCATCCATTCGGCGATCTCATTCCAGGAACCGGCTATCCTGGCATTTCCTTTTTTTTCGGCCGACTCCAGCGCCTTCTCCAACCCTGGTAGTTTTGTGCAGGGGGGAACGACGCACCCTGCACCTTTGATAACTCCTCTTTCCTTGATATCTTGCACGATCTTTTGGTCTAAAATGGTATAGCAGAAGCTGCCGGGCTGACGAAGAACCGCATTTACGCTCTCAAAACGATTGAAAGAAGTCGCTTCGTCGGTAAACCTTTCGCCTTTTTTATTCAGCCATACGGTATTGGGTTCATCGCTAGTAACCAATAAATCATCCGCCGCGGCATGGGGTGTATGCCCTGAGAATTGGAGTAAGCCCAGCCCCTCGGTGGCAGCCCCGATTTCCGTGGCCATCAGCAATCCATCTCCCATGTGGGGTATTCCTTTATGGACCATATTCTCGCTATAATAGGAATTATATTTCTTTAACAGTTCTTTATTTCCTCCATATCCGCCCGTTGCGATAATGATGCAACCCGCTGTAATCATGATCTCCTTTTCCTTCGCACCGGCCATCACCCCCGTTATCCTTCCTTTATCATCGGTCCGTAGCTTCCTTGCGCCCGTTTCTTGCAATATTCGTACTCCCCTATCCTCGCACTCCCGGACCAAGACCTCAATGAGCTCTGCGCCGCGTCTTTTCAGACAGTGCCAGGTTAGGATACGCTGCCCAGGGAAATAGCTGGGAATCCAGTCAAAATACATCCCCTTATCTTCCAGCCATTGCACGGTATCGCCTGACTTGTTGACAAAGGCCCGCACAAGCCTCGCGTTTAAACGCCAGTGGGCATATTCCATGGCCATTCGAAAAATCTCATCCCTTCGTGCATCAATTTTCATCCTCTTCTGAGCCGGGCTTTCAGCGGCCAGGAATCCCTCCGCCATTGCCGAGTTTCCACCCAGAGCGTGCCGCTTCTCAAGGACAATAACGTCCGCCCCCTTTTCCGCCGCTGCCACCGCCGCCGCAAGGCCTGCCCCGCCGCCCCCGATGATTGCGACCTGCGTTTCCATATTATCCGAGTTCATAACGGCCTCATGATTTTAGATTGGCAATCAATAATAAAAATCCGATCCCACAGGACAGGTCTTGGGTGCATCCTTAAAAGGTGTAAAGGAAACCAGAGGAGGTCCTGTCTGTCTCTGAAAGATGATATCTTTTTGAAAATACCAACAGGCACTGCACTACCTCCGATGCAGGTAGATATCATTTTTCAGAGACAGACAGGACCGGATCACTAGACCGGCCAAAGCCTCTGAACTCTCACCTGGGCCAGAGGAACAGGTTATAAATACATAATAAAACAATATCCGGCTTTATTTCAGCAATTCTCGATTATTTCACTTTCCCGATACATAATTCAGGGCGTTTTCTCCGGCAATCCGGCCTGAATTTAGGGCAAAACCGAAGGCCGACCCGCTGAGTCTCAGACAATAGGTATCCGATTCCCATCCCCCCGTTGCACTTCCTGCCGCATATAGACCCGGTATAGGATCATCCCGCTGATCCAGCACTTCCATGTGATGATTAATCTTTATTCCTCCTATGGTGCCTAAGAAACCCTGATAGCATGTAAGGGCATAATAGGGTGGAGTCCGCAGGGGAAGGAGATATTTCCGGTCCTTTGACAAAAGATTATCGCAACCTCGATCGCAAGAGGCGTTGTACTCCTTGACCGTTTCCTTGAGAATCCCGGGAGCCGCTCCGATCCACCCGGCAATATCGGCCCAGGAATTGGATATTTTTACCGTTCCTTTATCCGCCTCTATCCTGAGTCTTTTTTCCAGCCCGGTCATTTTTGTGAGCGGAGGATAGCGGTAACCTTTGATCAACCCCTCTTTTATAAAATATTGCTTGATTCTTTCATCAAGCAGCGTATAGGAAGTCTTTCCCGGCTGCCGGTTAAGGGCATTTGCAGCCTCGGGCCAGTTAAAGCCCGTGGCTTCATCCACGAACCGCTCGCCTTTTTTATTTACCCAAATAGTAGTGGGCTCCATGGCGACATGAACAACCTCCATGGCCCCAGGAAAGACCGGCCCTCTCAAGAGGAGGGTCCCAAGTCCTTCGGTAGCCGCACCTATCTCCATGGCCATTAACAAACCGTCCCCTTTATGAGGTAATCCAATAGATTGCAGGGTCTCCGTATAAAAAGGATAATACTCTTTCAATAGCTCCCTGTTCCCTGCATACCCGCCGGAACCGATGATCACGCTTCTCGCGGAAATGGCGAACTCCTCACCTTTTGTTTTAGCCACAACTCCTGTTACCTGTCCGCTATTGTCGGTCAGTATTTTTGTCGCAGCAGTCCTGGATAGTATTTTTATTCCAAGACTCTGGCACTTTTTAACCAACACGTTGACAAGGCCTGCACCCAGACCCACGGGTAAATGCATAATACGCGGTCCCTGGAGAGGAATAAACTGGCTTATATCTTCGAATTCTACCCCCATTTGTTCCAGCCATTGAACCGTGTCACCTGATTTGTTAATAAAGGCCCTTAGAATCCTCGGGTCCGTCTTCCAGTGGGCATAACCGATGGCGGCTTTAAAAAGCTCATCACTGCTGGATTCGGATCTGAGTCTTTTCAGGGCAGGACTTTCGCTGGCAAAAAATCCCCCCGCAAGCGCGGTATCTCCCCCCGGCTTAAGTCGCTTTTCGAGAAGGATAATTTTCGCTCCTTTTTCCGCCGCACTAATTGCGGCTGCCAGGCCGGCACCACCTCCGCCGATGACAATGATCTGCACTTTCATGTCATGATGCGATGATTTGTTTCCTTTCACGGGATTTCCTCCTTCTCCGGACCCTGACGTTAAAAAATGAGGCCCTCTGAATTATGGTTAATAAGACATATCCCAAGATACTAAAAGGAGAACCGGACACCGCTGAAAAGATTCATTGCGGATCCATGTCACACAGGACTGTTTTTCGGGGGGTAATGATGTACCCCGCAGCCCCGCAATAACCAGCGGGATCTCCGCTTCGCTCCGACAGGCTGCGGGGTATCGGATTTATCTTTCTAACCACTGGAATTCAAATTTCCCATTCATTATCCGGGTAAGCGGCACTTTCTTCAATTTTAACATATGATTGCTGCCATTGATCTCTTTTCCGGCCCAATCCGCTTTTCCCAGGGGGGTGTCAAAGTTAACCATCTTCTCCATAGCCTCTACGACCTTACCGGTTTCAAAGCTTTGAGCTGCCTCGATGCCTTGCAGCATAGGCATCAGGGCACACAGGACATTGATGCTGTCAAAAATAAACGGAAACCCGGCCTTTTCCACCAGAACGCGAAGATCCTTTGTCAGGGGAACCATCTTGTCACTCCTTACGTCCGGCACCCCCTCGAAGATATCGTTGGCAAATTCAGGTTTTAGCATGCCGCTTATAAGATAAGGACAGCCGAATGGAGCCCCGGAGAATATGGGGCCTTTGAAGCCTATCTCACGCGACTGGTTAATGATACCTGCCGCCCAGGGAGGGATCCCGCCGATACCGTCGATGGCATCCGGTTTTTTGGCTAACACTTTGGTCAGAATGGGATAAAAATCTTCCGTGTTCGTTTTATATACTTCATCAATAACGACTTCTATCCCGCGTTTTCCAGCCTCCCGGGCCGCATTTTTTCTCGCATAAACCGGGCCCGGATCATCCGGAGAAAGAAAGGCTACCTTCTTCACATTAGGGTATGTTCTTTTCAGATAATCATAGATGGGCGCGCAATTATAGATCGTCAAATTGGCATCAAAGTTATAGTGCTGCTCCGGGGGAAACTGATTCGGATCCAATTGGGACGGGACCACCCGGATAACCTTGGCTTCCTCACATATCGGTGAAATGGCATAGTTGTTCGGCGGGAATATGGGGGAGATAATATATTTTATCCCCATCTGCAGCATCTTGTTGGCAGCGGAAATCGCACCCGGGGGCGATGACTGGTCATCCTCGGTTACGACCTCAATATCATATCTCTTTCCATTCACCGTAATTCCACCCCTCTGGTTAATAAGGTCCGCCGTCGGTTTCGCAGCATCGGCCATCGTCTTAAAGGCCGGTGACAACGGCCCCGTGACCGAGGTAATCAGACCCACTTTTAATGTGTCCGCCGCACCGGCCGAAACCGGCAGCAATACCAGTACCGGAAGTAAAACGAAAACACTGAATAATGCGATCCTTTTCATAATATCCCTCCTTATCATTTAGTGGTTGTTGTTTGTGATTGATATATTGAAACGGCCGACTTGTTTATTATATCACAATATATATCTGTTACCCCGGTTGATGGGATCCTGTGTCTAATCCGTCCATGAAAACCTGGAATTTCGATCACGGCACAGTCCAATGTTTATCTCCAACAGGGAACCTGCAATGCGGGACGGGACATTCATCGCAACCACAGAGACGGACTGGCGGAAATCCGGCGCCTTTTGATTGCTCAACATATTCAATTGCTTTTCTGACTTGATCATCGTTTCCTTCGATAACAAGCGTGATGGCCCCTTCCGCGCCTCCTAACCCGCCCGACGCTATGGGTATCGCCTTGGCACCACTCAATATTTCAACAGCGTCTATTTCATTAATCGTCTTCCCGCTCGGCCAGGGAAATAAGCCGGTAGGCATTCCCATACCGTAACTGTATTGGGCTAATTTTGCCGTCCTTGTAGCCTGGTCTATAGGTGTCGGTATCAATTTCTCCAGTCCCACGGGGTAGATCAGATTAAACTTCTTTCTCTTCCAGGCGGAGAGGATATATCCTATCGATTTCGCAAAACCAAACAAGACCCCTACATTACCCTGAGAGTCCATGGCGTTTACACCTTTGATGTAAACATCCTTCTGTGTCATGCGGCTTAATAATTCGGAAAGCTTCTCTTCTGGTCCAAGCTTTTTGTTTTTGATGATCCAGCAAGCACGGAGATCTCCGGGTTCAGAGGAAACCTTCTCTGGAGTATATCCATCGCCGAGTGCCATGGCCTTCTCGACACACATTCCTCTCTGAGTAACAACACCACAGACCCAGTAATCCGTGCTGGGTTTTTCACCGGTGATTTCTTCCACAATGAAATAGGTGCTGCTGCTCGGGTGCAATGCCACGATTCCTTCGGTCGCAGCCTGTCTCACAACATCCAACGCAGCGACGGCTTTGGAAATCAACTTTTTGGATTCGGCAGGTGTGAGCACAATTTGGGCCAGCATATATTTCACCCCGGCTAATCTCTATCGGTAAACTCACTGAACACCTGACCGTTCCTGATGCCGCTGAGAGCTATGGGTCTCCGTATAACATGATTGACACCAAAAAAGTCTTCTCCCGCCATTCTGCCTCGTCCATAGGCGGTGTCGATACTTTTCATGCTCTCGAGGGCCTGGGCTACCTTGTCCGTATCAATGCTCTGTGCCTTCTCAATGCCCTGAACGATGGCATAAACAGCATCGAGGACAGCAATGTGCGCCGTATTAAACGGCATCTTGGTTTGCTGTTCAATGAGTACACGATAGTCCTTGACTATCGACGGCATTTCCGGACTTTGTACGTCCGGACCCATTTGGAAGATATCATTGACGTATTTTGGATTGAGCATACCTTTCAGGATATTAATGTCACCAAGAAGAGCAACGGAAGCGTAGATAGGGCCCTTGAAGCCGAGTTCCCGGGACTGGTTGATGATACCGGCACTCCAGGGTTCTATGCAAAAAACAACGTCAATGGCGTCAGGCTTTTTTTCAAACGCTTTGGTGAGGATCGGATAGAAATCTTCGCTGCCGATTTTAAATGCCTCTTCGAATACTATTTCAAGACCGTTTTTCTGGATTTCTTTTTCAGCGAGTTCTCTATAAGTCACGCCTGCCGGATCATCAGGAGAGATGATTGCTATCTTCTTTACATTCGGGTAATTCTTTTTCAGGAAATCGTAACAGACGGGAGCATTATATACAAAAGTTGAAACGCCAAAACTGTAGCGTAGTTTTGGATTCGCTTGTTCCCGGAGCGTGCCCAGAGGCTTCATGCATAGGATTTTTGATTCTTCGGTCAGCGGTATTACTGCCATAGTGCTTGGTGTGAATAGAGGAGGAATTAGGAACTTAACCCCGGCCTGAATCAATTTATTCGTCGCAGCTACCGCGCCGGGAGGTGATGACTGATCATCCTCGGCAATAATCTGAATATTGTATTTCTGACCATGAATAGTAATTCCACCCCTCTTATTCATCAAGTCTTCCGTCGGTTTCGCTGCATCGCACATCGGCTTAAATGCCGGAGCCATGGGACCGGTCATCGAAGTAATTAAACCGATCTTTAAAATCTTTACTTCAGCCGTTGCCTCTTTTGTGAAAGGACTTGAAAAAAGAAATAATGTAAGGAACAACAGCATACAAAAGACAAACAGTAGGGATCCTCTTTCTTTCATATCCTCCTCCTTTTAATTTTTTTGGGAAGGCCACAGAAGGCCCCCACCTTTCAGTCTGGCCATTTCCCAAAGTTTTTCGTTGTTGCCCTTTTCGAGAATACAGGCAGGAAGAGGGCAGAGAGACATGTATTTTTCATGATGACGAGCGATACTATTGATGCGGTCCTCCGGCCACGATCTGTCCCACCCGAGACCCAGGTCCTCCTCCACTATTACCATATGAATCTGCGTGTGTACCGTTTTGCGCTCGATGATCGTCGTCACGGCACAGACTCGCGTTTCCCCTGAACAATCGTGGCATCGTCC
>CAYTUL010000140.1:0-8689 GCA_964441135.1 uncultured Desulfobacteraceae bacterium
CCGAAGAAGAGGACTATAAGAAGATTATCGCCTCTTCTTTAGACAGCATGATTCAGACAAGCTTTACCCTCCTAATCGATGGCTTGAAGAAGCGTTGATGGCTATGAATACATTAATCCGGTGTATGCTTCTTTTCGGAATCCTCCTGATGTTTTCCTGTAATTCCGAAGAGACAGATACGGCCCACGAGGCCACGTCGGCACCGGTTCGCGTAATGGAGGTCAGCAGCCGGCAAAGACAAGAAAAGTACAATCTCGTCGGCATCATTGAAACCGATAGGGAAATAAAGCTCGGCTTTAAGCTTGGAGGAAAAATCACCCACCTGCACTTTGAAGAAGGTCAACGGATTCAGGCAGGTACCCGCCTTGCAGAGCTTGATACGACGGAATGGCTGGCGCAGAAAGAAAAGGCACTGGAAAATCAAAGCAAGTCGAAGCGAGACCTGGAACGAATGGAGAAACTATTCAGCCAGAAAATCGTTCCTGAATCCTCTCTTCAGGATGCCCGGTCCACCTGTAAACTTGCCGGAGCGGAATTGAAAATCGTCGAAGATGCCCTCGTAAACAGTAGCATAAAAGCCCCTTTTTCCGGGAGGATCATCAAAAAGCTCGCGGAAGAAGGGGAGATTGTCGGACCGGGAACACCCATTGCCCTGCTGGCGAAAATGGACCCTATTCTTGTCAAGGCAGCCATACCGGATCATCTTATCCCCAAGATCCATGTGGGAGATCATGCAGTCATCAAGGTGGATTGGGATCCTTCCAACTCCTTTTCCGGTACCGTCCGCCGCATGGAGCCCGTTGCGGACCCTGTTACCCGAACCATACGCGCGGAGATCCTTGTGGCCAATCCGAAGGAGATATTGAAGCCGGGTCTGATGGCCCGTGTCGAGATTGTCCATAGGGAAGCTGAACCCTGTATCTATTTGCCCCTTGATGCCGTTCTGGGTTTAGGGGTCAACCCTCACATCTTTATCATTAAAGACCAGAAAGCGGAAAGACGGCAGATAAAGACAGGCAGGGTTATGGAGGATCAGATTGAAATCACCGAAGGGCTTGCATGCGGTGAAGCCGTGGTCATTTCAGGGCAATCCTACCTCAGGGACGGGCAGGGGGTTCATATTTTATACAAAATCGAGTCAGGCCAATGAACCTGGTCGCGCCCGCTATTAAACGATACAGACTTACCATCCTCGGCATCTTATTACTCCTCACTTTAGGTTCCGTTACCTACGTCATCATTCCAAGGCAGGAAGACCCGGTTGTCAATGCACCGGGTGCCATGGTGATCGTCCCCTATCCCGGCGCCGGTCCAAGGGATATTGAACAATATATCTCCAGGCCCTTGGAGGAAAGGATCAACGAGATGGAGGAAGTTGAACGGATTGTGTCATCTGCCTCCCAGGGCACTTGCGTGATCATGATACAATTTGATCCGGATTCAGATATCGATCAAAACATACAGGTGCTCCGAGAAAAGGTCCGAGAGGTGGAAAAGGACCTCCCGGAAGATTCCATGGATCCCGAAATCATCCGGTGGAAGACGGAAACGGTCTCCATGATCATTAATCTGAGCGGCCCTTTTAATGACCGGGAGCTTTATGCATATGCAAAACTCGTCAAGCGCGATCTCGAGGGTATCTCCGGTATCATGCGACTCGATATCGACGGGAACCAGGAAAGAGAGATCCATATTGAAGCAGATCAAAGCAGGTTGTCCTTATACAATATCTCCTTGAATGATCTCACCAGCCGGGTCATGGCAGAGAACGTCAGTCTCCCGGGAGGTAATATGGACTTGGGCCGGAGGAGTTATCAGGTCAGAACGGATGGGCAGTACAAAGGGGTTGAGGAGATCGGCAGGACCATGATCGGATCATACGGCGGGCGTCCTGTCTTCCTGAAAGATGTGGCTGCAATCCGGGACACCTATGAGCGGCCCGAATATATGGTGCGATTCAATGGCCGGCAAAGCATCAACCTGGAGGTTACGTCAAAGCCAAAGTCAAGCCTGAACGCCGTCTCAAAGGAAATCAAGACCCATCTCAAACACCTGAAAAGGCGCCTGCCACCCCAACTCGAGGTGAACATCTTTTCGGACCAGGCACGGTCCGTATCGGAAAGATTATCGATATTTCAAAAAAACCTGTTGATGGGGGCAGGCCTCGTCATCCTCATAACCATGATGATGATGAACATTCGAATGGCCTTTGTGGTGGCCTTTCTGATCCCCCTCTCCATCACCTTCGCCATTATCATGCTTTATCAGTTCGGGCACACCTTAAACCAAATTACCCTGGCATCCATGGTTATTGTACTGGGTATGCTGGTGGACAACGGCATCGTAGTGGTCGAGAATATCCAGCGGCATATGGGTCTTCAAAAGGGGAGACTGGAGGCGGCATTGGACGGCAGCGGGGAGGTGCTGGGCGCCATCACTTCTTCCACATTAACGACCGTCCTGGCATTTACGCCCCTTCTTTTTATGGCGGGTGACACCGGTCAATTTATCCGCGGGATCCCCTTGACCATGATCTTTGCATTAACCGGCTCGCTCCTGGTCGCCATCTTCGTATCTCCTCTTCTCAGTTACCGTTTTCTGAAAGAGGGCAATACCAGAAAGGCGGATGAAAAAAGAATTATCAGGATCTACATAACTATCCTCAGATGGACCCTTCATCATAAGACACTGACATTATTTGCGGCCCTGGCGGTCTTTGCGGGAGCCCTTGCCTTTATCCCTCAATTGGGTCTGCAATTTTTCCCCAAGGCTGAAAAAAATATCTTCGTCATTGAGGTTTCACTCCCCCAGGGCACCAATATGGATACAACCCTTCATCTGGTAGAAAGGGTCGAAAAACGTCTCAGGAAGGAGGATCAGGTTGAGGATGTGATGGCCTACGTTGGGGGAAATGGCCCGAGAATATATTATAATATCAATTTCATCCAGACAAAAGAGACCAACAGGGCCCAATTCCTTGTTACGGTGAAACCGGGTCTTAAGGATAAGGGAACATCCGCAATCATTCAAGAATTGCGACCCGAATTCAGTCAAATCCCGGGGGCGAAGATAGACCTTCAGGAGCTGGAGCAGGGACCGCCGGTCGGCGCACCCATTGCCATAAAGATCAAGGGGGATGATCTGGATGTTTTAAAAAATATAGCCTTACAATATCGGACTATCCTTGAAACCATACCCGGCGCCGTTGACATCCGGGACGATGCATCCCTCTCCATCCCTCAAATTCAGATCACCGTGGATCCCGATAGGGCACGTATGCTTGAGGTTACAAACGCATCCATTGCCCAGGCCATACGGACGGCTATTTACGGGACCACTGCCGGAACCATCACCCTGGGAGATGAGGAAGTAGATATCATCGTCTCCCTGGATGAAAATGCGAGGGATAATCTGGAGACCTTCAATGAGATCTATCTCAAGTCCACGAAGGGCGTCAAGATCCCTCTAAAGCAGGTTGCCCGGATCAGTCTCCTTTCCGATATCGGGGCCATAACGAGAGAAAATCTTACCCGCACGGTCACGGTTCGAAGCGATGTTCAGGGCGCCCTTACGGAAAACGTTGTGGATGCCTTAAAGGCAAAGGCGGCCTCCCTTGCTGTTCCGGCCGGTTATCTCGTTGAATACGAGGGGGAAACCAAGGAACGGACCGAGTCTTTTACAAGCCTCGGCTGGGCCATGATGGCTGCCTTCATGCTTGTTTACATCGTGCTCGTGGCCCAGTTTAATTCATTCAAGCAGCCCTTCATCATTGCCCTTTCTCTTCCTTTTGGGCTGGTGGGCGCGGTTCTCGGGCTGTGGGTCATGGGATACCCCTTCGGTTTTATGGCCTTTTTAGGTGTAGTCAGTTTGACCGGTATTGTGGTCAATGATGCCATTGTATTGATAGATTTTATCAATGTGATGAGAAAAAAAGAGCAGGATGTTATAAAGGCTGTTATCGAAGCAGGCAAAATACGCTTTCGGCCGGTTATTCTCACAACCGCCTCGACGGTCGGCGGCCTCCTCCCCCTGGCGATCCGGGGCGGGAGCCTGTGGGGGCCCATGGGAAATGTCATTATATTCGGACTGTCACTGGCTACAATTTTGACACTCCTCATCGTGCCTGTGGTCTATGTCGTATTAGAGAGGGGAAGTCATTAAGTGATGTCTGATACAACCAAAGCCAATATCAAAATACTCTTTGCCTTGACCCTCGTTCATTTTACGGGTGATTTTTACAGTTCCTTCATCAGCCCGCTCTATCCGCTCTTTGTTCAGAAGATGGGATTGTCCCTGGCTCAGGTCGGAATCATCTCGGGGGTCATCCGTCTACTGGCCTTCATTGTTCAGCCTTCGGTCGGATACCTTGCTGATCATTACAGCACGCGCCATTTCATTCTATTGGGCGTGCTCATGCCTGTGTTATTTATCCCCCTTTCCGGCATTACCACCGGGTTCTGGACCCTGCTGGCCGTTGTGGCATTAGGGTCCATCGGCTCATCCATGTTTCATCCCTCGGCAACCGGTATGGTCCCGGTCTACTCCGGGAGCAACACCGGATTTGCCATGTCCGTGTTCAATACCGGGGGCACCCTGGCTTTCGGAGTCGGGCCGTTGTTCATCACGTGGTATGCCAGCCGGTTCAGTCTGCAGGCCCTGCCTTTCACTGTCGCTTTCGGGCTTTTGGTGGCCTGTTATCTGTATCGGACCGTGCCGGTCCCTCAGAGTGAAGGTTTACGCCGGATGGGATTTTTAGGATCTATCAAATACAGCCTGGGGAGCGTTTGGAAAATCGTTTTTTGCATATGGATAGTGATGGTTATCAGATCGATCACGGGGCAGTCTTTTTTAACATTTATGCCGGTCCTTTATGTTGAGAAAGGCTATTCTGTTTTGTCTGCAGGGGGTATATTTTCCCTTTTTACGGTATCCGGAACGGTAAGCGGTCTGATCGCCGGTCATATATCCGACCGTATTGGATTCAAGCCGGTTTTCATCTTCACCTTTATCCTCATGTCACCTGTGCTTCTGCTGTTTTTAAGTCTCCAGGGCCACTGGGTCTATATCGGCGCCACCATGGCCGGCGCCATGGCCTTTGCCACGCTGCCGTTGGGGGTAGCCATGGCACAAATCCTGGCCCCCAAAGGCAGATCCATGGTAGCCAGTCTGATGATGGGATTTGCCTTTGGATTGGGCGGCTCCCTGTCACCAGTGGTGGGCAAATTGGCCGATCTCTACTCTGTCCATAGTGTTCTCATGGCCGTATCTTTGCTACCCCTCTTAGCCCTCCCGCTAATATTCACCTTCCCCCGTGTCAGATAATGCTGTTTACTTTTCATTTTATGAAAATCAAGAGGGGCCTTGATAATCACTCTTAATAACAGATAGATAGCGTCAATCATAATACGGACTGAACATTGTCTGATATTTTGGAAAATTTGGAGCCCTACTAATCATCATAAGGTTCAGGAGGCCCGGGCTCGAATGTATTGATCCTGTAACGGCTATAGGGCATATGATAAGTAGTCGGCTTGTCCGGTCTGTTATTCGGGTTACCCCCTATGGCTGCGGTTATAGGTTGTTCCACCCAGCCTTTCTCGTAGGGGCACATGAAGGCGATACGGTATGAAAAATGGAGAAATTTCCATTGGCCGCCCTCTTTAACGTAATCTAAGATATATTTGCCCATGCAAAGATTCTGATTATAGTTTTCGCCCCTGATCATCGACACAAATCCATGAGAATGCCATATCCCCCTCGCCTCTGTGCCCGACCTGTTGATTTCAATAACAGGATTAACCGTCATATGCACAGCAAGCCATCCGGGCGACCTATTCATCCTGTTCACGTCAAATACTTCACTCCAGAATCTTTTTATGCTTTCCAGGCCCTCGTACACACCGCTGTCTTCAATCTCCATTGTTACTCCCTTTGTTTTCTGGGCAAACAGCTCAGGAACATCCGAAAACCTGCCTAAATAATACAGATGTGAATACATAGACATCAGCTTCCATATTTCTATATAATCTTTTGCAAAAGCATTCTCTTCCACCTGTTCTTTGAGCTGTTTTATCTCGGTTTTAAGTTGTTTTACGGCGGTTTCCAGTTGTTTTAAAGTCATTGCCATTTTTTAATCTCTCCTTTTTGGAATAATGAAATAATAGACGATACCCCCTTGCCGTTCCGGACAACCCTCAGATTCGGTGCAGCAGGGATATCTCCCGGCTAATCCATGGAAATCGAGTTGAGCAAATCGTCGGCGAAACCGGGCGTATGTCCCCTGTCATCTATTGGAAATATCTCGCCTGCTGACCTCCCGTTTCCCAACATCGGATCACGGCAGGTGAAGAATCTCTCTCGCTTCTTCCGGAGAGGCAATATCCCTGCCGAGCTCTTTTGCTATTCTCACGACTTTTTCAACCAATTCCGCATTGCTTTTTGCCATTACCCCTTTGGATAGATAGATATTATCCTCAAGCCCGACCCTGACATGGCCCCCCATGATCATGGCCATGGTGGTCATGTGCCACTCATCCAGCCCGACCGCGCATACCGACCATGGCGATCCTTCGGGAATACAACGGGCCATATGAACGAGGTTGTCCACCGTAGCCGGAATCTGGCCCAGGACCCCTAAGACCAGTTGAAAATAGAGGGGTTCCTCCATATGGCCCAATTCGGCCAAAAATTTCGCATTGTTGATCATGCCCACGTCATAACACTCGATCTCGGGCTTGACGTTGTGTTTCTTCAGGATATCCGCCATATATACCATGTCCGGGAAGCTGTGAACCATGACGAACTTCAAAAGAAAATCCCTGTTGCTGCGGCTGTATATGTCGATCACGGGTGATCCGGCGTTAAAGGACGCCAAATCGGGCCTTGACTCCTCCCTCGTGCACAGTTCTGGGATGATTGCGATTCTGCCTTCCACGCTTTCGGCGGGTTGTTTCCTATACAACCAGTCACCATCGACCCTCTTGGCGCATCCGCCCGTGGTTACATTGACGATGATATCACATTGCTCTTTGATCGGTACGATGGTTTGTTCAAACCATTCACTCTTCTGCTCGGGCTCGGAGGTCTGCGGGTTTAGGGCGTGAATATGGACAATGGACGCCCCGGCGTCATAGCATTCCAGGGTGGCCTTTACCATTTCCTCCGGGTTCTTCGGTTTGGCAGGATTGCCCGCAGGGGATGCGCCGCCGGTAATCGCGGCCGTAACGATCAATTTATCCATTCTCACTCCCACGCACAGATCCAGCGCCCCCTTATCTGTCTCTTCACCATGGCGTCAATCACGTCATTTATCCGTTCAACCTTGAACATTTCGGTGATCAATTTATCCAGTTTCAGGATATCTTTTCGCATAGCCATGTCGGCGTAACGGGGAATATCAATAAATGGGTATGTCCCTCCAAATCCGCTGCCGATGATGGCCTTTCCATGAAGGGGAAGGGTAAAGAGAGGAAGAGTGGTCTGGGCCTCGAGGCCCGTGACGCCGGGAACCACCACTTTTCCTCCGACTCCGGAGGACCACCATGCCTGCACAATAGCGCCGGGATCTCCTATTGCCTCGAAGACAAACTGGGCGCCTCCTTCGGTGAGGGCCTGGATCTTCGGGACCGGATCTTCCTTTGAGTTACAGATAAAATGGGTGGCACCGAATTCGTAGGCGAGGTCTTCCTTGGATGCCTCGATATCGACGGCCACGATGGGATTGGCATTGGACAGGGCGGCCGCCCGGACCACATTGAGTCCTATGCCCCCGACGCCGTAGACCGCGACGGAATTGCCCGGCGTCACCCGGGCGATATTCGTCACCGTCCCCCATCCCGTGGGAACGCAGCAGCCGAGGAGACATGCCTGGTCCAGGGGTATTTCTTCCCGGATCGGGATGATCCCGCCTTCGGGCACGATACTGTGACTGGCAAAACCGGAGAGGTAGAGCATGTGGCGGACAGGGTCGCCTCTTTTATCCGCGAACCTTGTGGTCCCGTCCAGCATGGTGCCTTCCAGAAAGGGGGTCTGGGTGCCGGGGCACAGGTAGGATCTCCCCTCGAGACATTGGCGGCATTGACCGCAGGGTATGCAATAGGTGCCGACGAAGTGATCGCCCTTTTTCACCCTTGTAACGCCGGGTCCCACCTCCTCCACGACACCGGAGCATTCATGACCGGGGACCATGGGAACAAGGGAAGGAACGGAGCCCATGATAAAGGACAGATCCGAATGGCAGAAACCGCAATATGCATAACGTACCAGGACCTCACCGGCCTTCGGAGACGCTAATTCCAGCTCCTCTATGGTACACGGTTTTCCGATTTCCCTCAGAACCGCGGCCTTGACCTTCATAACGCACCTCCTTATCTTTTCATGTAAACGCTTGAATCCTCATAAAGCCCTGTCGTTATCAGATCACCTCTTCTTCCATCAATTGAACGAATTCTTCGTCCGGAATGCCGAGGAGCTTGGTATATACATAGTCATTGTGCTCACCCATTACCGGCGGGCGCCCCAATTCATGCTTCAGCTTTGATAACCGGAACAAGGGCCCGTGATAGAAAGAGAGTTTTCCTGTCTCCGGATGTTCCAGCTCATTAAAGAATCCATAATGTTCCAATTGGGGGTCTCCGGCCTGATCTTCGGCGTTGGCGGCTATCCCGGCTGCGACCCCGGCCGATTGCAG
>CAYTUL010000141.1:0-8685 GCA_964441135.1 uncultured Desulfobacteraceae bacterium
GAGCTCATGGGGCCCTTTAAAAAAATGAGCCGTCTTCAGTTCATTGATTCCCACCATTTCCCGGGTGAGAGGTTCCGGTCCTGCGCGAAGAAGATACACCAGGCATAACAATTCCAGAAGAGGATTGTTTATCCTTTCCCAGCCTCCATGGACCGGACGATGAAGGCTACGACCCGGGATATCCATCAAAAGATACTCGTCTAAAAATGGAAGCAGGACCCCACCCGGAGCGTGGAGTCTGACCAGGGCGTTCGTGCAGACCTTTTCCAAATCCTTCCGTCTGAGATCTTCCCAGTGTTGTGAAGGAACATCAACAACCAAGCCGGCCGGGCTCTTTAGGGCCGGCGCTTCCTTTCTTCTTCTTTCCTGCATTTTCAGAAACCCGTGACTGAAGGGATAGGGCCCGTCATGAAACTTGGAACATGGAAAATCATCGCAATCTCTTGTACAATATTCAACCCGGTTCCTGATGGAACATTCGAGGACCGGACACGATGCGTTAAATATCCTCTGTTGAGCGGCTTTTTTATTCAAGCCTTCCCGGCTCTTACCGGACCCGCAGGTTGAGCAGATTCCGAGAAGGTTCAATCTGCAGACATTGCAGTCTATTCCGCAAGCTCCGGTCGGCATGATGCAAATCCTTCTATCGGGGGATCCGGAATCGGAAATCCCGGGACGGGAAAAGGAACTCCAAGCCACCGGGATTCATGAGTTCGAATATGCCTGTATGAACTCACGCGGCCTTTGATAGCTTGATCGCGCAGACCTTGTATTCCGGAATCTTGGCCACCGGATCAAGGGCCGCGTTTGTGAGGACATTGGCCGCCGCCTTGGCATAATGAAAAGGAATAAAGACTGTCCCTGTTACGGCCTTTTCGGATATCCTGGCCTCAACCTTAATTTCTCCCCGCCTGGAAGAGATTTTTAAAAGGTCTCCTTCTCCGATTTCATAGGCATTTGCATCCTGCCTGGAAATCTCCACAAAGCTATCCGGAGCGAGTTCATTTAGCCCTTTGGATTTCATGGTCATGGTTCCGGTGTGATACTGGTAAAGTACGCGGCCGGTGGTAAGGTAAAGGGGATATTCATCATCAATGACCTCAGCCGGGGGGATATAGTCGATGGCATGAAACACCCCGAGGCCGCAGGAAAACTGGTCAATGTGGAGACAGGGGGTACCAGGATGCTCGGTTGTCGGACAGGGCCAATGGATCCCTTCAATCTCGATACGGTCATAGTTAATACCACAATAGGAAGGCGTGACCTCGGAGATCTCCTTCATAATGTCCTGCACATTGTTGTATTTCATCGAATGCCCCATTAGATCCGATAGATCGCAGATTATCTCCCAGTCCTCCCTTGAAATCCCCGGAGGCTCAACCGCCGCTCTCACGCGCTGTACTTTTCTCTCCGTGTTGACGAAAGTCCCGTTTTTTTCGGCGAAGGACGCAGAGGGCAGGACCACATCGGCCATTTTGGCCGTATCTGTCAGGAAGATGTCCTGGACCACCAAAAAATCCAGGTTATCAAGCCCTTTTTTTGCATGGTTCAGATCCGGGTCAGAGATCATGGGGTTTTCTCCTATGATATAGAGGGCCTTCATTTTCCCATCATGGGCGAGGTTCATCATTTCGGTCACGGCGAGCCCGGGATTTGAAGGAAGCCTTTCCACTTGCCAGGCCTTTTCCATGCGTCCTCTGACAGAGGGATCATCGACCCGCTGGTAACCGGTGTAGACATTGGGCAGCGCCCCCATATCACAGGCGCCCTGGACATTGTTCTGTCCCCTAAGGGGATTCACGCCGCCGCCTTCAACACCGACGTTTCCGCAGAGCATGGCAAGATTGGCGAGGGACTTGACGTTGTCGGTCCCGCTGATATGCTGGGTGATGCCCATAGCATAAAGGATGGACGCGGCAGGAGCCCCGGCATAGAGCCGGGCGGCCTCAATGAGTCTTTCCTTGGGTATGCCGGTGATCTTTTCCACGTATTCGGGTGTGAATTTCTCCACGATCTTTTTCAGTTCATCGAGATTTACTGTCCTGGCAGTAACATATTCCTCATCATAGAGGTTCTCCTCTATGATAATATGCATCATTCCGTTTATCCACGCTACATCCGTGCCCACATTCTGTCTCAGCCAAATCGTGGCAAAACCGGTGATCGGAATCCTCCTGGGATCGACTACGATCAACTTTGCCCCCTTTAACGTCACGGCCCGTTTAACATAGGCAGAAAGGACAGGATGATTTTCCGTGGTGTTTGAACCGGTAATCAGGATCACATTGGATTTT
Source organism: uncultured Desulfobacteraceae bacterium (assembly GCA_964441135.1). GTDB lineage: Bacteria > Desulfobacterota > DSM-4660 > Desulfatiglandales > HGW-15 > CAYTUL01. The sequence goes on from CAYTUL010000141.1 coordinate 2,295, forward strand.
TCAATATCCTCGATCGGGTTCGTCATGGCGCCACTTCCAAAGGCTGCAGCCAGACCGGCCACGGTCGATGAGTGTCAGAGACGGGCGCAATGGTCCACATTGTTTGTGCCGATCACGGCCCTCGCGAATTTCTGGGCCAGGTAGTTCTCTTCATTTGTGATGCGCGCGCTGGACAACAGGCCTATGGAATCGGGGCCGGCGGTATTTTTTATTTCCGTCAGGTTCTTCGCTACAAGCTCAAGGGCTTCATTCCATGTGGCTTCTTTGAATTTACCATTTTCTTTGATCAGAGGAAACTTGAGTCTTTCAGGGTCATTTATAAAATCATATCCGAAACGTCCTTTGACACACAGGCTTCCATAATTGGGCCCCACATCCTCAACACCCGATACTTTTATCACCCTGTTCTCTTTTGTGTGGAGATACAACTGGCATCCCACCCCGCAGTAGGAACAGGTTGTCCGGGTCTTTTTAACATCGGAATCCGCCCTGCCCGATTTAAGATCTTCCTTTGTGATGAGGGCGCCCACGGGGCAGGCCTGGACACACTCTCCGCAGAAAACACAATCCGAGTCCTTAAGGGCGCGGTCACCTTTCGTTACGATCCTGGATTCCGAACCCCTGTAGCCAAAACTGATAGCCCTGTTTACCTGGACATCGTTACAGGCCTGAACGCACCTGCCGCAGAGTATACAGCGGGAAAGGTCCCGTACGATAAAGGGGTTCACGTTCTCTATGGGGGGGGCAGACTCGGAGGGGGGAAACCGGTTTATCTTTACCCGATAATGGATCGCCAGCTCCTGTAACCGGCAGTCCCCGTAAGCAGGACACAGATCCCTGTGCTCTTCCGGGTCCATGACCCTTAGTTGAAAATCCGTCCAGGATTCTATATCGAGACCCTGAACAAGACAGTTATGATTCCCTGAGGAGATCAGGAGTTCTATATTCAGCCGGCGAGCATTTATGACCCGTCTCGATTCGGTTTTGACGACCATTTCAGGAGCGGCGGGGGTTGTACAGGATGTCAGCAGGGTCCTGGCGCCTTCAACTTCCACGAGGCAGATTCTGCAGGCCCCCGTTGGGGTCGCGCCTTTCAGATAGCAAAGTGTAGGGATATGGATTCCGTTTCTACGGGCAACCTGCAGGATCGTTTCACCCATTTCAAATAAAAATTCGTTACCATCAATGATAATCATGTTTTTAGAGTTCATATTGCTTCTCCCTGGGAAGTAGAATTGCGGATGAGAGAATAGAGAAAAAAGGCTTTTGTGTCAAGCCATCCTATCTTACTAAAATCCATGACCATTACTGCCGATACACAAATTTGATGGTGGATTTTGGTCATACCCTGATCCAGCATCGCATGAACCTTCAGGCCGAGGGGCTTCCAAGCAGCGTCCATTCTCTCTGAATTCCGAAATTCGAAGATCTCCGCCCGCCTCTATTCACTCCTCCTCATGAAGATCTCCAATCGCTCGACCCCCAGGGAAAGGGTGAGAGTCAGTATCAGATACAGTACGGTAATCGTTATCCAGATTTCAAATATGAGGTACGTGGCTGCCATCAGCTCCATACCCTGAAAGGTTAATTCCTGAATCGATATGACGGATACGATGGCTGAATCCTTTATCGTGGATATAAGCTGTCCCCCCAGGGGCGGTAATATCCTCTGAATCGCCTGGGGAAGGATAATATACCGAATCTGCTGCCACCGGGTTAACCCTAAGGTAAAGGATGCCTCCCACTGCCCCTTTTCAATGGACTGGATACCCGCCCGGACGATCTCCGTAATATAGGCGCCTTCGATAAGGGCGAGGGTGACCATGGCCGAGATGAATGCCGAAAACCTGGAAGATGGTGCGAAAAAAAACGCAATCAATGCCTTGGTGTTTTCGGACCGGGATGCGATCAATTCATCCATTCCGAGGATCGGAATGATCTGGCTGCTGATAAAAAAATAGAATATGAAGATCAGGACAAGCGGCGGAATGTTACGGGTCAGCTCAACATAGGTCCAGCCGAGAAGGCGTTTAAAGAGGCTGCCGCTCACCCTGAACAGACCCATCAGGGTCCCGATAATCGTGGCGAGGATCGTCCCCCATATGCTCAGCCGGATCGTTGTAAAAAGCCCCTGCATCAGGATGTTGGGAATCCACCTCTCATTATCCCTGTCGAAACGAAAAAGGTACTGGGGGATGGCCGCCCAGTCCCATTTGTAATGCAGCCCCACCCTAACCCGGTAGAATAGATAGAAACAGGACGCGAGGACAAAAAAGGTTACCACAATATCCATTACGGTAATCTTCCTCCTCCCTGGCCTCATCTGGAATACACCCCGGGTGTTCATAGGTACATCCTGTTGCAGGTTACATTATCGCACTCCGCTCTCCCAGTCCAATGTCTCGAACCAGTAGTGCTTCCGTTCCTGGATCCAGCCTTCTGCTCGAACAACGGTGATCCATCCGTTTAAAAAATTGGCTGTGTCAAAATCACCCTTCCTTATGGCAAAGGCGATGGGTTCCTTTGTAAAATTTTCCTTCAGGGGGAGGAAAAGCCTGTCGGGGTGCTTCGCCGCCTGAAAGGCCGGGAGAGGTGCCGAACTCACCATGGCCCAGGCCCTTCCGTTGAGAAGTTCCTGAATCGCCTGGGACTCGTCGTCAAATTGCCTTAGTTGGGCTTTGGGCATGAATTTTTTAGCGGCGGCCACGGGCGTCGCACCGAGCCTTACCGCTAAGATCACATCCGGGCGGTTGAATTCATCGAGACTATGGAATCCTGCTGCAAGTTTTTTATTGGCCACGATCGACATGCCCGTGAAATCGTAGGGTATGCTGAAATTTACCTTTAGATTGCGTTTCGGCACGATACCCATTCCGCCGATAATGATGTCGAATTTACCCGTGAGAAGCGCCGGGATAATGCCGGCCCAGTTTGTCGGCACAAACTCGATTTTCACACCCATATCTTCAGCTAAGCGGGTGGCCACGTCGATCTCAAATCCGACCAATTTGCCAGTCTTATCCTTCATGGCCCAGGGCACAAAGGTGGACATTCCTACCTTGAGAATTCCTCTTTTCAGCACCTCTTCTATAATGCTTTCATTCGTCAACTGCTGCTGGATCTTGCCGGCATATGCCGTTCCGGCTATACCGGCACCCATTAGAACGCTCACGGCAATGATGAATAAGAAATATTTTTTCATAGCATGACTCCTTTCTTTGTGTGATTATTATTCACTACCCATTCGTTTTATTCCGAAACCCTTTTCATTATGTCCCCGGTCTTTTCTATAAAATCTGACTCAGGAAGATCTTTGTACGCTCCTCAACCGGATTCGTGAAAAAATGCTCCGCGGTTCCCTCTTCAACAACCCCGCCGTCCTCCATAAAAATAACCCGGTCACTGACCTCCCGCGCAAAACCCATTTCATGGGTCACGACGATCATGGTCATCCCTTCCCTGGCCAAGTTTTTCATAACATCCAGGACCTCGCTGATCATCTCCGGGTCCAGGGCACTGGTTGCCTCATCAAACAGCATTACCTTGGGTTTCATTGCCAGGGCCCGGGCGATGGCGACCCGTTGCTGCTGGCCGCCGCTCAATCGGCTCGGATAATCGGACGCTTTATCGGAGATGCCGACCTTCTGAAGAAGGTCCATTGTGACCCTGTTGGCTTCTTCCTGCCTCTTTCTCTGTACGAGCCTCTGTGCAAGGCTCACATTTTCCATTACGGTCAAATGGGGAAAAAGATTGAAGGATTGGAAAACCATTCCCACTTCTTTTACTATGGCTCTCCTGTTTTTTTGATTATCATCGAGGGGGATGCCATCTACAATAACCGAGCCGCTATCGATCCCTTCGAGCCCGTTCAGGCATCTTAAAAATGTGGATTTTCCGGAGCCTGAGGGCCCGATAATCACGACCACTTCGCTTCTCTTTATCCTTACCGAAAAATCCCGGAGGGCCTGGACTCCGTTTGGAAATCGTTTATTGATCCTCTCCACGGTTATAATATAGTCCTCCGGGGGATGTTCTGACATGCTAATAAATCCTTTATTTTCGATAACTGTCTATCCCTTTTAGTAATTCTCGATACGAAGCCGGTTTTCCATGACACCGACAGTAACGGACAGGATAACGGTAATCAATAGATAAATGGCCGCGACGGTGAACCAGATCTCAAAGCTTAAATATGTTTCCGAGATAATAACACGGCCCTGCATGGTCAGATCGTATATGGCGATAGTGCTCACCAGCGCAGAGTCTTTTATCAGGGATATGGCCTGGCTTGTCAGGGGAGGCAATATGCGCCTGATAGCCTGAGGAAGGATGACGGCCCTATATGTATCAAACCTGTTCAGACCTAAAGTGTATGCCGCCTCCCATTGCCCCCTGTGGATTGAAACAATGCCCGCGCGAAAGATCTCCGATGCATAGGCCCCTTCAAAAAGACTCAACGCAAGGACGGCCGAAGTAAAACGACTGACGTCGAGTACCGGTGAAATAACAAAATATATAAAAAACAGTTGTACCAGAAGCGGCGTGTTCCGGATTACTTCTAAGTAAATACGTGCCAGGGCCCTCGCGACTGGGGAACCGGATAACCGGAACAGGGCGGCAATCAGTCCGAAGGCAAAGGATAAAAGGAGACTCACGGCCGTAATATGAAAGGTGACCATCAGCCCTTCAAGCAGGGGCCCGGCTACAAAACGACCATTTTCAAAGGAGAATATATAGGGTGGAACCTGGTACCACTGCCAGTTATAGCCCAGTTTTTGGGTTCCACGGGCCATGAACCACGTGAGAAGACCTATAAGTACCAGAAATTTGAATATGTCAAACAGGATTGAATAGTTTATAAACGGCTGCGCATTTTTTTCAGATTGGCTTTCTTTATTCGTCATATCAAGGCATTAAAAGGTTGAATGCCGAAGTGGATTTCCATATTTCCCGTATTATTCGCTATTCATAACTTGAAAAGATAGGAATGTCAAATTGACGTATTGCGATCCAATGGTTGCCGGAATATTTCCAACATTAAGGCACAATATGTAGAAAAAGAGCGGGGTATCTCTGAAATACCTAATTTTCACATGATTTTCATGGCCCCGTTCTAAATCAATACCATGAAATATAAGATTAATCTTTCAATTAATGGTTCGATCTAATCTGTTCTTAGGATACCCCGTAAAAAATCGGTGGGGTATCTTAAATTATATGCGTTTAATACGCACTTACTTCTTGACATACCTATTCATCCCTGTATAATCAATACTTTTTAGTTATTGAATTCTTGTTTATTTTAACCTTTAGGGGAAAGCCCATGACATTCTGGAGGGTTCCGTTTGACATCGACGATATCCAGGTCTCCCGGGGTGTGGTGCATATTATCGAGGATCGCTGCAAGGGATGCGGGTACTGCATAGAGTACTGCCCGAAACAGGTTCTTGCCTTTGCCGAAAGATTCAATCAGCGGGGCTATCATCCGCCTGCCGTAAAGAAACCTGAAGACTGCGTTAATTGTCATTACTGTGAAATCATCTGCCCGGAATTTGCTATCTTTTCTGTTGAGGAACTTGGAGAATGAGGCCTGCCGTCTTTACCGGAGAACATTTCATGACTGGGGATATCGCATGCGCGGAGGGGGCCTTAGCCGCAGGTTGTCTGTTTTTTGGCGGCTATCCGATTACGCCTGCCACGGAGGTCGCGGAACGTATGTCGGAACGTCTGCCGGAGGTAGGCGGAACCTTTATCCAGATGGAGGACGAAATCGCGGCGATTGCCTCTGTAATCGGGGCTTCCTGCGCCGGGGTAAAAAGTATGACCGCGACCTCGGGTCCCGGTTTCAGCCTTATGATGGAGAATATAGGACTTGCCCTATGTACGGAAACCCCCTGCGTTATCGTTAACGTTCAACGGGCCGGGCCATCAACAGGGTTGCCCACTTTAGGGGCTCAGAGTGACGTGATGCAGGCAAGGTGGGGCTCTCATGGCAATTATGAGATTATCGCCTTAGCCCCTGCCTCCCCCCAGGAAATATTCTACCAGACAATTACGGCCTTCAATCTGAGCGAAACCTACCGCATTCCAGTCGTTATCATGACCGATGAGATGGTGGGTCACCTGAGCGAGAGGGTTATTATACCGGATGCAAGAGATATTAAAACCCATTCAAGGCCCCGGGCCAAAGGGAGAAAGGACCGCTTCAAACCCTTTGCCCCCGGGCCGAAAGGGATAGCGCCCATGGCTATCGCGGGTGAAGGATATAACATCCATGTCACGGGTTTGACCCATGATGAAAAGGGATATCCCGTGATGACCGTGGATGCCCAGGAAGAGATGATAAGCAGGATTGTCAATAAGATCCGCCATAACCGGGACGATATCATCC